>DATMUX010000765.1:0-2852 GCA_035563695.1 Acidimicrobiia bacterium | reverse complement strand
GCTGGAGCCGGCGACGTCGTCGATGTCGCGGCGGGCACCTACGCCGGCGAGCAGTTCCCGCTCCTGGTGCCCGCGGGCGTGACCCTGCGCGGCGCCGGCGCGTCGCAGGTCACGATCGACGCGGGCGGGCGGATCGCGATCGTGCTGGGCGGGTCGCGCGCCGCGCTGGAAGGCGTCACCGTCGTGGGCGGCGCGCCCGGGTACATGATGATCCCGCCGACGTGCGTGACGAGCTCCGGCGCGGACGAGCTCACCGTGCGCGATTGCCTGGTCGAGTCGATCGGGATCGCGGGCGGCCGCGGTCATGTGATCACCGGGAACGTCGTGGCCGGCGGCAAGGTGTGGCTGATGGGCGCGAGCGAGTGCGAGGTCGCGGCCAACTTCCAGCACGGGCTGCGCTGGGGCGCGGGGATCGAGATCCAGGGCGGCGAGGGCCACGTCGTGCATGACAACGAATGCCGCGACGATCTCGGCGCGATCAAGCTGATCGAGACGCGCGGCGCGCGCGTCGAGCGCAACCGCTACGAGACGCGCTGGTTCGGCATCCATGTGCTGCAGTCGGCGGATACGGCGCTCACGCGCAATCGCGCCTGGCACACGATGCGCGCGGTCGACATCGAGGGTGGCCGCGGGACGAGCGTCGAGAAGCAGCTCGCCGAGCACTGCGACTCGGGCGTCGTCGTCGAGGGCGGCGCGCGGGAGACGTCGGTCGCCGACTCGTGGTTCCACGACTGCCGGGTCGGCCTCTACGTGTGGGGTGCCGACGCGCCCGCGTTCACCGCGAACGCGATCAGCGCGCCGCGCGACCATGCCGCCATCGCAGACCGGCCGCTCGACCTCGCCGGGGACAACGAGCTCGGCGGCGACGTGTGGGTGCGGCCGCCCGGACCGTAGGCTCGACTCGTGGAACACGTGCTGGTCGCGCTGTGGCGCGGCGTTGGTATCGATCCGTCCGAGTGCACTCGCCGCATCTTCGACGAGTGGGCGCCCATCGCATTGAAGTCGCGGGCCGTCGAGGCGGTGCGCGTGAGCGTGGCCGAGGCCGATCAGGGCATCTACACCTGCCCGCCCGACGAGCACGGCCTCGTCCCGAACTGCGACGCGCTGATCGCGTTGGGTCTCGACATCGCGCACGACCTCGACGCGGTGCCCGAGCGCGGGCTGCTCTACGCGCTCGCGCGCGAGGTGCGCGTGTGGAGGGTCGACGTGCGAGAACCGGTCGCGTGGGATCGCACGTGGCCCGACGGCACCGACGCGCCCGGCATCAAGCTCGTGTCGTTCATGCGCCGCGCCGAGGGGCTCACGCACGAGCAGTTCGTGCGGCACTGGACGGAGCAGCACACGCCGCTGGCGCGGCAGCATCACGTCGGGCTCTGGAACTACCGCCAGAACGTGGTGCGGCGCGCGTTCACGCCCGGGGGCGCCGACGTCGACGGGATCGCCGAGCTGCACTTCCGCAGCCGCGAGGAGTTCGACACGCGCTTCTTCGACTCCGACGAGGGCCGCGCCGCGATCATGGCCGACGTCAAGCGCTTCATGGCGCGCCCGGCGAACGACGCGGCGTTGATGCGCGAGCGATCGCTGAGGGCGAGCTCCACCCGTTACAACGATTGATCGGTGCCGGCTGTGCCCGGTGCGCCCGACACGCCGGAAGTCGTGCCCACGGCGCCGGCGCCACCGTGGTGATGGTGGTGGTGGTGACCGCCGTGGCGGTGATGCGCGATCCGGTTCGCGATGTTCGTCAGCTGGGTATCGGACAGCGTGGACCCGTTGTTGGCCGACGATTGCCGGAGACCCTGCTTGATCGCCGCGATGAGGTCGTCTTGCGAGATGCCCTTCTGCTGCGCGAGCGCGCTCAGGCTCGATCCCGAGTCGAGCTCCGACAGCAGCTGATCCGGCGATTCGCCGAAGAGCTGGGCCACTGGTGTGAACGCCGACTGGAACCGGGTGTCGAACCCGGTCGGGTCGACCGTCGAGCTCGGGTTGTTGCTTCCTACGGGGTACACGCCCATCGTCATCGCCTGGCCTCCTCGTGGCTCCCTGCACGCTGCATCGGAGTGAGGAACGGCCGGCGAGAGCGAGTTGGCGGAGACTTGACCGACTCCTCAGAACCCTCTCAGGAACCGAGGCCGAGCAGGGCGCCGGCGTCGGCGACCCCCGCCACATCGCGCCCCACGCTCCCGCAGAGTCCTGCCGCCGCCGCGACCTGCTCGACGTTCGCGGGACCGCCGTCCCAGTCCTCGATGCCGACGCGCAGGTGCCCGCCGCGCTCGAGCGCGGCGCGCGCGACGGGGGAGTCGAGCAGCGATCCGCCGAGCACGGCCACCGCCCACGGGATGGCGGCGTCGCCGAGCATCGCGAGGTAGAGGTCGAGCGCCTCGAGGATCGGCGGCGCGCCCCACAGCGGCTCGCCGCCGCCGAGGTAGCCCCCGGCCGAGAAGTAGAACTTCACGAGCGTGCCGGCCGGCAGCGCGCCCGCGTCGTAGTACGCGCGCACCACGCGCAGGAAACCCGGTTCGAAGACCGCGATGCTCGGGCCGAGCCCGCGCTCGCGACACACGCGCATCTTGTGGGCGATGTCCGCGAACGTGTTCGTGTACACATAGCTGCTCTCGGGCGGTAGGCCGTCACGCCCGGTGCCGCCGAGGTTCACCGATCCCGTGTCGACGAACCCGGCTCGGATCAGGCCCATGTCGTCGAGCAGCTCGACGTGGCGGTAGCGATCGTCGATCGTCGGGCCGATGCCGGTCGTGGGGTAGCACACGACCCCCGGATGCTGTTCGACGATCGGCCGGAACGCGACCGCGTACTGCGCGGCCGCGTCCTCCGGTGGCGCCGCGAGATCGGGTGCG
>DATMUX010000764.1:0-4992 GCA_035563695.1 Acidimicrobiia bacterium | reverse complement strand
TCGGCTGGGCCGCGCTCGTCGCGGTCGCGGTCGTCACCGGCATCGTGCACGCCGTCGCGCGAGTGGTCCCGGGCGTCGGCATCGTCGTGCCGACCCTCGTTCCGCCCGTCAGCGCGGTCGGGATCGCCTGGGCAACCGGAGTGAGCGCGATCGCCGCGCTGGCCTACGTCGCGGGGACGCTCGGCACGCTGATCGGCGGCGATCTCCTCAACCTGCGCCGCCTCCGTGATCTCGACGCGCCGGTACTGTCGATCGGAGGTGGCGGCACCTTCGACGGCATTTTCGTCACCGGCATCCTCGCGGTGCTCCTCGCCGCGCTGTGATCGAGCGACCACGAGCGCGCACGAGGGCCGAGCCCTACGCGTTCATGGGCAACGTCCCGGTTCACGGAGCGGTGCGGTCGGCGGCCTCGACTTCCGACGCGAACCCGTCGAGATCGGCGACCGTCGCCTCGTGGGTCAATACCTCGATGCCGTCGAGCATCGACGCGTAGCGCCGGGCCTGTTCGGCCGACACGATGGCACGGATGGGCACATCGGGTCGGGCGAGATCGCGGTACCGCCGCAGGATCGCGCGGTGCTGGTGCCGATCGAGGTCGAGCTCGAAGATCACGCCGTGCGCCTGCTCGAACGCATCGCATCCGGTGCCTGCCAGCAATGGGCACAGCGTGGCGTGATCGGGGCCGTGACACACGCGCACGACGTGACCGAAGCGTTCGAGCAGGTCTTGGTCGAAGTGACCGTCTCCTGCAGCCACATCGAGCAGGATCATGCCGGATGTCTCGTTCTCGGCCATGGCAACCTCCTGGTAGGACGCGTCCGTCGTATTCGGTATCAGCCGCTCTCGAGCGCGGCCATCATCTCGGTGTAGGGCGAGCAGATCTCGGGATCGATCGCGACGTTCACCACTGACGGGAGTCCGGACGCGGACGCGCGCTCGATGGCACCGCGTATCTCACTCGCCTCGTCCACGAACTCGCCGTAGCCGCCCAGTGCGCGCGCCACTTCGTGGTACGGCCGGACGCCGAGGTCGGTCGCGACCGTGTGACCGTGATTGCGAACCTGTCCGTGGCGCGACATTCCCCACGATCCGTCGTTGCTGATGACGCACACGATCGGGATGTCGTGACGCACGGCGGTGTCGAGCTCCATCGCGTTCAGTCCGAACGTGCCGTCGCCGCACAAGAGCACCACCGGACGGCTCGGGTTCGCGAGCTTGGCCGCGAGCGCGAACGGGAGGCCGACCCCGAGGCAGCCCAGATAGATGCCGGTTGACAACAGCCGGCCGTCGCCGTAGCTCGGAAACGCGATCATGCCCCAGGTGAGTGAGTCGCCGCCGTCGGCGACGAGCACCGCGTCGGGCCCGGCCGCGTCGACGATCGCGTCGACGAGCTGCAGTGGATGCACGGGCTTTCCCACGTGCGCCGCGGCGCGCGCCGCGAGCTCGGCCTTCGAGGCCGTCTCGGCGGCCCGCAGACGCGCCGCCCACGCACGGTGCGGAGCGCTCACGCCGCCGTCCCACGCGTCCGTGAGCTGCTCGCAGAACACGCGGACGTCGGCAACGACGTTCACGTCGCCGGGCCGGTTCCGTGCCGTTTCGGCACCGTCCAGGTCGACACGCACGACCCGCTTCCCGGCGAACACCGCGCCGTTCATCAGCGGGAAGCCGAGTCTGACACCGAGACACAGCACGAGATCGGTGTCGAGGGCGTCGATGAAAGCTCCGCCGATCGGCGCCGGCGGCCCGAACGACCACTCGTGCGCGTCCGGGAGCACACCGCGCCCGGCGCTGATCGAGAAGACGGGCAAGCCGATGGTCTCGGCCGCGTGCCCGAGCGCAGCGCCGGCGCCCGCCCAGTGCGCCCCGCTGCCGACGAGAACGATCGGTCGCTGCGATGCCCGGAGTTCGGCGCCGACCTGCGCGACCACCGCGGGATCGGCCCCCGGGGGAGACGCCCGGACCGCGCGCGGGATCGGGTCGGGAATATCGACCTCGCGCGCGAGGACGTCGACGGGGATGTCGAGATATACGGGACCGGGACGTCCGGCGCGCGCCTGCGCGAGCGCGAATGCGACGTACTCACCCGCGCGCGTCGCGGTCGCGCACGAGCGCGCCCACTTGGTGATGGGCGTGACGATCCCGAGCTGATCGAGGTCCTGCAACGGCCACGTGTCGGCTTCGGCCAACGGCCGCGCTCCCGCCAGGCACAAAATCGGGCTGCCCGACATGGACGCGTTCGCGAGGCCGGTGACCGCGTCTGAGAGACCCGGACCGGCCGTCACCACACAGACGCCGGTCTCCCCGGTCGCGAGCGCCCAGCCTTCGGCCATGTGCGCCGCTGCCTGTTCGTGCCGGGTATCGACGATGCGGATTCCCTCGGCCTCGCACCCGAAGAGGATCGGGTCGACATGGCCGCCCTGGAGACAGAACACGTGGGTGACACCCGACGCGCGCAGCGTCTGAGCGACGACGCGACCGGCCTGGACGCGCTCACTCATGGCGCCTCCCTTCGAGTGCGGCTCAGCCGAGCGTGGTCCCGCGACGGCCGCGCGCGACAGAGGCGGAAGACCTCGGATACCGGTGGGTGCGCGCCGGGACCTATGCCCCTGGGTTGGGCCGCGCCGCTTGGCGATGATCAACGAGACCGCGCGATCGACGCGAAGGGAGCCGGACTATGCAGCGACTGTCGGGGACGGATTCGCTGTTCCTCGCGGGCGAGACGCGGGCGTGGCACCAGCACGTCGCCGGGCTCGCAGTGGTCGACCCGACAGGTGTACCCGGGTTCGGGTACGACGCGATCCGCAAGACGGTCGAGGAACGCCTCCCGCTCGTTCCGAAGTTCATGTGGAAGCTGCGCGAGCTGCCGCTCCGGATCGATCGTCCCGTGTGGGTCGACGACCCGGACTTCGACATCGATCGTCACATGTTCCGGGCGACCGTCGATCCGCCCGGCGGTCCGCGTGAGGTCGCGGCGGTGGTGGGGGAGATCCTGAGCCAGCAGCTCGACCGGAGCCTCCCGCTGTGGCAGCTCTGGTATCTCGACGGCATCGTCAACGGGCGCGCGGCCATCGTGATGAAGTACCACCACTGCCTGCTCGACGGCGTCGCCGGCACCGGCCTCGCCACGCTGCTCCTCGACGTCGAGCCGGAACCCGAGCCGCGCGACCTGCCGATCCGGCCCGATCCCGAGATGGAACCGAGCACGCTGCGCCTCGTCGTGCACACCCTCCCGAGCCTGGCGCTGCTGCCGGTGCGCGCCGCGGGTTACACGCTGCGCCTGGCGCGCCGCGGCGTCGACCTCGGCCGCTACGCGCTGTCGAGTCGCCCGAAGCCGGATCTCGGTGCGATGCGCAACACACCGAAGACGTCGTTCAACGATTCGATCGGACCGGAGCGGACCATGGCGTACTCGAGCGTCTCGCTTGCCGATGCCAAGGCGCTCCGCACGCACTTCGGTGTGAAGATCAACGACATCGTCCTGGCCGTGTGCTCGGGCGCATTGCGCCGCTATCTGGTGGAGCGCGGCGAGCTCCCCGAGCATTCGCTCACCGCGGGCGTGCCGGTCTCGTTGCGCGCCGGAGACGACACCTCGCTCGACAACCAGGTGTCGTTCGTCGTCGTGCCACTCGCGACGGACATCGCCGATCCCGCCGACCGCATCCGCGCGATCGGCACGAGCACGATGGCGGCGAAGGAATTCCAGGGCGTGTTGCGGGAGCATCCTGTCGGATCGATCGGCGAGGCCGCACCGCCGTTCTTGATCGGCGGCGTGTTGCGCGCCGCGTACGTGTCACATCTGCTGTCGTACTTCCCGGGAATGCTGAACACGCTCATCTCGAACGTGGCCGGCCCACCCATCCCGCTCTACATGGCCGGCGCGCACCTGTGCGGCATCTTCCCGACGAGCGTCATCCTCGAGGGCATGGGCCTGAACATCACCGTGTTCACATTCGAGGACCGCGTCGACTTCGGCCTGCACGTCGACCCGAACCTCGTACCCGATCCGTGGCAGCTGAGCGCGGCGATTCCGGTCGCGCTCGCCGAGCTCATGGATGCCGCGGGGCTCGGCGCCCCGACTCCGGTCGCCGATGCGTTCGGCGTGGTGGAACAGACCGCGTAGGCGACTCCGGCGCAGGGACGGCCGCCGCCAGCTCCTCGAGGCTTGCCCGAAGGTCGCCGGTGAGATCCCAGATGTCGGGCGCGTGCTCGCGGCACGACATCATCGCGATCGTCATCTCGCCCGCGTAGCTCCACCCTGTGAAGTTGATGCCCATTCCCTCCTCGAGCGGACCCATCGAGATCATGTGGACGATCCGGGCTCCGTGCCGGTACAGCGGGCGCGGCGGGCCCGGTACCGTCGAGATGATCACGTTGTAACTCGGGCGGTGCACGAGCGGACGCATCATCCGCGGGAACGCGAACGTCGCGAGGCGGAACAGCCTCCAGTATTCGGCCCACGCGTGTTGCAGCTCGGGGTCGGTGGCTTCCAGCTCGGCGCGTGCCGCGCGGGTCGCGTCGACGATCTCGCGCATCCGGCGCGCCGGGTCGTCGACGTCGGTCGCGAGCGTCACGTACCAGGACGCGACGCGGTTGCCCCACGCGCGCTCCTCGCCCGGCTTGCGCACCGAGACCGGGATGGCGGCCGTCAGCGGCCGAGCCGGCACCTCGCCGTGACGCGAGAGATACCTGCGCAGACCGCCCGACACCATCGCGACGACCGTGTCGGTCACGGTCGCGTCGAACGCGTGCGCCACGTGCTTGATGTCGTCGAGGGCGAAGGTCTCGTACGCGAACCAGCGCGACGAGGTGAGCGGTTGATCGAATCGCGTGTGCGGCCCGGCAAACGGCTTGGCCGCCCGCGGCGCGCCGCTGCGGGTCCGCGCCCGCAACGCGCGCGAGTACCGCCAGGTGCGCGTGAGCAACGCGGGAAGCTCGGCCGCCATCTGCACGAAGTCGCGCGAGCCGCGGCGGAGCATCGCGGCTCGCCCCGGC
>DATMUX010000763.1:0-13708 GCA_035563695.1 Acidimicrobiia bacterium | reverse complement strand
TACACGTGCGTCACCGCGTCCGGGTTCGACGCGGAGGCGAACCGCTGGGCGAACACGGTGCAGCGCCTGTCGGGCACGTCGTTGTACATCGCGGCCGTGCTCCGCACGCTCGCGGTGTACAAGCCGTATCCGTTCCGCCTGACCGTCGACGGCGACACGCACGACGTGAAGGCGTGGCTCGTCGCGGTCGGCAACGGTCCCGCGTACGCGGGCGGCATGCGCGTCGCGCCCGCGGCCCGTCTCGACGACGGTCTGCTCGACGTCACGGTCGTCGGTGCGATGTCGCGCCCGCAGTTCCTGTGGAACTTCCCCAAGGTGTTCAAGGGCAACCACGTGCACCACGAGATGGTGCTCACCTTCCGGGGCGCGCACGTCCACCTCGAGGCCCTCGACGACTCCGTCCCGATGGAGGTCTATGCCGACGGCGAGCGCGTCGGGCCGCTGCCGGGAACGATGGAGGCCGTCCGCGACGCGCTAACCGTGCGCGTGCCCTGACCGCGGACCACAAAGCCCCGCGTCACCTCAGCCCGATACGGTCGGCGGGTTGCCGGCCGCCGTCAGCGCCTGCGAGAGCGTGACCGTCGGGCCTGTCACCTTGATCACGCCGGTCATTCCCGCCTCTCGGTGGCCGGGAATCGTGCAGTAGAAGGTGTACGTGCCCTCGTGAGGGAAGAGCGCCACGCCGCTCACGGTCTCACCTGCCGTGTTGAGCTGCAGCGTTTCGAACATCGTCTCGGAGCTCTCGAAGGTGAACGTGTGACCGCCCGTCGCGACCTTCACGTTGATCTTGTCGAGGCCCGTCGTCGCGTTGAGCGTGGACGGCGCGAACGCGAGCGCGCCACCCGGCGCGGCGGTGACATTGCTCTGCTGCTTGGTCTTCAGCGTGGCCGGCAACGTCGCCGGCCCGAGGTTCTTCTCCTGCGAGTGGCCGAGCACGAGCCACCCGCCCATCAGGATCAAGAAGATGAACGCAACGCTGACGATGGTCATCGCCGACTGCTTGGCCCGCGGCGCGAGCTTCGCGAGGATCCCCGATCCCAACAAGATGATCAACGTGATCACCGTGCCCACGATGACCGGAATGTGGCCGTGCCCCGACAGGAACAGCCGCGAGATGTTCAGGATGTAGACGACCAGGCCGACGACGACCACGATCGGCAACAGCAGCGGGACGAGGAAGCGCTCGACGTACGGGCGGTGCCAGAACGGCACCCGCTCGGGCTCCGCCGGCGGCGCGGGCGCCCCGGAAGGAGCGTCGGTCGATTCGATGGTGTCGGTGTCCGTCATTGCGGTTGCAGCCTCGTCAGCTCACGGTCGAGGTCGCGCGACGCGCGCGCGCCCAGGGGAGTGCCGGTCTCCTCGGCGTTGTACCAGCGGAAGAAGATAATTGTGATCGTGATCCAGAGGCTGAAGCCTATGAGGATCTTCATGATCAGCCCGGCCATGCGCATGTCGTCGAGCGCCGAGATGTTCCACAGGCGCGGCACCGTCTCGTAGTAGTGGTACAGCGGGTGGTCGCCGAAGGTGAGGAACGAAGCCGGCACAGTGGGAACCACCGACTGGAGGAACAAGAACAGCATGCGGGCGAGAGGCACGAGGCGCGGCACCTCGGGCAGCGGGCTCAGCAGCGGCATCCAGACGATGAGCGACGACAACACGATCACCACGTGCACGGAGAAGTGGATGAACCCGTTGTGCAGCGCGGCGTTCACGACGACCGGCGTGTGCGTGACGATCACGACGAGGTTGAACACGATCGTGGCCGGGACGAGCCGGGAGAGGAACCGGACGGTGCGCATCAGCCAACGCGGCGTGAGCAGCCACCGTGCGAGCCACGCCGGCGTGCCCATCAAGAGCAGCGGTGCAGCGATGATGGAGTACACCGTGTGCTGCACCATGTGCACCGAGAACAGGTAGCGCTCGCCGAGATCGTGGATCGGCCAGTCGGATGCGACCCAGAGGCCGAGCACCCCGGCCGAGAAGGTCGCGACCTGGAACCGGGTGACGACCGGCGTGCCGTGGGGCGCGAGGCGCGGGCCGAGCCGCTTGATGGCGACGGCGTAGCCGGCCGCGATCGCGACCATGAGCAGCCAGACGTCGGGGTGCGGTGCCCACGCGGGAAAGGCGACGTCGGCGAGCACGGCTCACTACCGCACGAGCACGGTGCTCGCGAACATGAACAACACGATGCCGTAGACGATCGAGCCCAGCACGAGTCCGGAGATGAACAACCGGCGGAAGAACGGGGCGTCCATCTTCATGTGCATGAACCACGCACACACGAGGAAGAACTTCATCGCGGCCATGCAACCGAGCAGCGCGATCGCGACGTTCGAGTTGAGGCTGGTCATGTACGACACGGAGATCTCGGCCGCGGTGATCACCACCAGCACCATGCCGATCAGCACGTACTGGCGCGGCCCCGGATGCTCGTGGTCGTACGGTGAGACTTCGCCGCCCGCGGGTACGAGCTCGCCGCCGCCCTCGGAGGGCGGTACGAGGCCCAGATCGGCCTGGACCACGTCGACGTCGGTTGTCTCGGTCATGCGAGCTCACTCATGGCAACGACCCTAGTGCTGCGGGATCAGGTAGACGGCGAAGAAGATGAAGATCCACACGATGTCGACGTAGTGCCAGTAGAGACCCGCCATCTCCACGGCGAGCGACTTCTCCGTCGGCAGGCGGTTCTGCATCGACCGGCCGTAGAGCAGCAGGAGCCAGATGATCCCGACCGTCACGTGCACGCCGTGCAGACCGGTGAGCACGAAGAACGTCGTGCCGAACATGTTCGAGCTCAGCGTCAGCCCCTGCCGGTAGAACTCCGTGAACTCGAACACCTGGCCGCCGACGAACGTCGCGCCGAACAAGGCCGTGGCGAGCAGCCAGATCCGCAGCCGGCGGTGGTCGCCGCGCTGGATCGCCGCGAGCGCCAGCACCATCGTCAGCGAGCTCATCAGCAAGATGAACGACGTCACCGACGTGAACGGGATGTTGAACATCTTGTCGGGCGTCGGGCCCTTGCGGAACTGCGCGTCGCGCCCGCGGTACAGGAAGTACGTCGAGATGAACGCGCCGAAGAGCAGTGCCTCCGACGAGAGGAACAGCCACATCGCGAGCTTCGGGTTGCTGACGCCCGTATTGGTGGTGTGCTCCTCGTGCGCGGCGTGGGCAACGGCGCCGGACTCGGCCGCGACGACTGCCTGGGCCATCAGTGCCCCTCCTCCGCGTGCTCGGGTTCGGTGCTGGGCTCGATCGCCCACCCGTTCAAGCCGAACAATGCGACCACCACTCCGGCCGCGAGGAGGAAGTAGTTCTTGAACACGAAGCCGTAACCGAGAATCGGCAACGCCAACGCGAAGATCATGGGCCAGATCGACGGCGACGGCATGTGGATGCTGTGCGGATCCACCGGAGCGTGTGCTTCGTCCTCGATGTCGACCGCGGCACCCGCGGGCAGCTTGACGAGACGGCCTTCGTCGTCCTCGGTGTACTTGCGGTGCCAGAGGTCGTCGCGATGCGTGACGACGGGCACGTGCGCGAAGTTGTACGCGGGCGGCGGCGACGACGTGGACCACTCGAGCGTGCGGGCGTCCCACGGGTCGGCCGTCGCCTTCGGGCCGCGCCGGCTCGTGTAGATCACGTTGACCAGGAAGACCAACACGGACAACGCGATGATGAACGCGCCGATCGTCGCGAGCAGGTTCATCGTGTCCCAGCCCATCCCGGTCGGATACGTGTAGGTGCGCCGGGGCTGGCCCTCGAACCCGAGGAAGTGCATGGGGAAGAAGGTGAGGTTGAACCCGATCACCATGAGCCAGAAGTGCAGCTTGGCCATCGGCTCGTTCATGATCCGGCCGAAGAACTTCGGCCACCAGTAGTAGAAGCCACCGAACACGGCGAAGATGAGGCCGCCGAAGAGCACATAGTGGAAGTGGGCGACCACGAAGTAGGTGTCGGTCTGCTGCGTGTCGGACGGCACGATCGAGTGCATGACGCCCGACAGGCCGCCGATCGTGAACTGCGCGATGAATCCGAGCGCGAACAACATGGGACTTCGGAGTCGCACCGCGCCGCCCCACACCGTGCCGAGCCAGTTGAAGATCTTCACGCCGGTGGGGATCGCGATCAGCATCGTCGACAGGCCGAAGGCCGACACCGCGACCGGCCCCAGCCCACTGGCGAACATGTGGTGCGCCCACACGCCCCAACCGAGGAAGCCGATCGCGATGCCCGAGAACACGACGATTGCGTAGCCGAACAGCGGCTTGCGCGAGAACACGGGCAGGATCTCCGACACGATGCCCATCCCGGGGAGGATGAGGATGTACACCTCCGGATGACCGAAGATCCAGAACAGGTTCTGGTACATCAGCGGGTCGCCGCCGGCCGCCGCATTGAAGAAGTTGGTGTGGAAGTTGCGGTCCATGAAGACCATGATCAGCGCGGCGGTGACGGGCGGCATCGCGAACAGCGTGAGGAACGCGATCACGAGCATCATCCATACGAACACCGGCATGCGCATCATCGTCATACCCGGCGCGCGCATGTTCAGGATGGTCACGAGGAAGTTGACCGCGGTGGCGACCGACCCGATGCCCAACATGATGAGGCCGACCGCCCAGAAGTCGGGGCCCCGGCCGGGCAGGTAGCCCTGCGCGAGCGGGGTGCTCGTGAGCGGGGCGTAGCCGAACCAGCCGCCGTCGGGCGCGCCGCCGAGTGCGAACGACGAGTACAGGAAGAACCCGCCGAACGCGAATACCCAGAAGCCGAGCATATTGAGGCGCGGGAACGCGACGTCGCGCGCGCCGATCATCAACGGCATGAGGTAGTTACCGAACGCGGCGGCGATCGGCATGCCGACGAGGAAGACCATCGTCGTGCCGTGCATGGTGAAGAACTCGTTGTACCGCGCGGCCGTCAGGATCGTGCCGTTCGGCTGCGCGAGCTGCAGGCGGATGAACAGCGCCTCGATGCCGCCCACGACGAAGAAGAAGACCGCGAGCGTGCCGTACATGATCGCGATCTTCTTGTGGTCGACCGTGGTAACCCAGGAGAACCAGCCCGTCGTCTCCTTGGGACGCTCGAGGATGCGGATCTTGCGAGTCGGCGCGTGGACGACCGCGGTGGCGTCTTCAACGGTGGTCATTGCGGGCAGTACTCCGGCGGTAGCGGGCCCGAGGCCGTGTTCGCGAGCAAGAACTTCGCGATGGCGTTCGCTTGGTCCTTGGTCATGCCTTGGGCCGAGAAGTTCGGCATGTGCTGGGTGAGATCACCCATGGGCTTCAGCGACGGCGCGTCGTGGATCCAGTTCGTGAGGTTCTTCTCGTTCGTTTGGAAGATGTCGCCCGCGAACATGCAGCGGTCGGCGAGATGCGTGAGGTTGGGTGCGACCGCACCGGGCACGGTCGGCTTGAAGCTGTGGCAGCTCGCGCAGCCCCACTGCGCGTTGTTGATCCCCTGGAGGTAGAACTGCTCGGATTTCGACGTGAGCTGGTTCGCCACCCACGCCTTGTAGTCGGCGTCGGTCTGCACGATGACGCGCAGGCGCATGTTGGCGTGGGACAGACCGCAGTACTCGGCGCACTGCCCGAGGAAGGTTCCGACGCGATCGGCCTTGAGCTTGAGGAACTGTGACCGGCCGGGCACGACGTCCTTCTTGCCGTTCAGCTCGGGCACCCAGAAGGAGTGGATGACGCCGTTGTTGTAGCAACCGGGCTCGCTGCACGGCGGTGGGCCCTGCAGCGTGAGGTCGACATCGGTGCTGACGGGGATGTGGAGCTCGTTGGCGGTGACGATCTTGCTGTCGTCGTAGGTGAACTGCCACCACCACTGGCGGGCGCTGACCGTCACGTGCACGACATTGGGGCCCTCGGGCTTCTTCGCCAGCTCGAAGATGGTCGCAACGGTAGGCACCGCCATCGTCGCGAGGATCACCGCCGGGATTATCGTCCAGGTGACCTCGAGGACGGTATTGCCGTGCGTCTGCTTCGGGAAGCGCTCCTCACCCGGCTTCTCGCGGAACCGCAGCGCGGCGTAGATCGTCCCGGCCGTAACGCCGACGCCGATCACGACCGCGATCCAGAAGAACGGGCGCGTGAGGTCGAGGATCTTGTGTGCGTACGGTCCCGCGGGTCGCAGCGCGTTCTGCTTGTTGCTCGGCCCGGAGCTGTTGCCGCAGCTCGCGAGCACGACGGCAGCGGCGATGGCCACGGCGGCGGTCGCGCCGGCGCGACGCAAGCGGTGCGTGCGGTCCAATATCAGCCTCTCTCAGCCCCGGGGCGGATCGCGGCGACTCTACAGCGGCCGTTTCTCCGACCCGCAACTCTGTCACGCACATCACCCCAGGTGGTGTCACGCGCAATTTCACAAGCCCAGACGATCGAGCGCGCCGGGCCGGCGCTGCCAGTCGGGATCGACCTTGACGTGCAGGTCGAGGTGCACGCGGGTGCCGAGCAGCGCCTCCAGCTCACGCCGAGCGGCGGTCCCCGCGGCCTTGAGGACGGCGCCACCCCGGCCGATGACGATGCCCTTTTGCGATTCGCGCTCCACGCGCACGACGATGCGCAACGCGAGTAGTGGTCCGGCCGCGCTCTCGCGCTCGTCGACTTCGTCGGTGGTCACGGCGATCGAGTGGGGCAGCTCCTCCCGGGCGACGGCGAGCAGCTGCTCGCGCACCAGCTCCGCGGCGAGGAACGTCTCGGGCTGGTCGGTCACCACCCCCTCGGGGTAGTAGTGCGGCCCCGAGGGAAGCCGTGCCTCGAGCTCGCCGACGAGTGCGTCGATGCCTTCACCTCGGCGCGCGGAGACCGGCACGTATGCCGCGAAATCGCCGAGGTCGGCGGCGGCGACCGCGAGATGCTCGAGCACCTGGCTGCGCGACGCGGCGTCGATCTTGTTGAGCGCGCACACGACGGGCGTGTCGACCGCCGCGAGCCGCTCGGCTACGAACCGGTCGCCCGTGCCGATCGGTGCGTTCGCCTCGACGACGAAGCACACGGCGTCGACCTCGTTCAGCGTCGTCAGAGCGCGCTCGTTCGCGCGCTCTCCGAGGAGCGAACGCGGTTTGTGAATGCCGGGCGTGTCGAGGAACACGAGCTGTGACGATGCGGTCGTGCGCACGCCGCGCACCTGCGTGCGCGTCGTCTGCGGCCGATCCGACACGATCGACACCTTCCGGCCGATGATCCGGTTCAGGAGCGTCGACTTCCCGACGTTCGGCCGCCCGACCAGCGAGACGAACCCCGACCGGAACTCGCCCGGCGAATCGGTCATTCCGCTCGGTGCGTCACGGCCGGCTTGCCGTTGGCCGCGGCCTTGCGCTCGGCGTCCGGTCGCTCGGCGGGCGCGGGCACCTCGAGCCGCGTGATGATCACCGAGACGATGCGCCGGCCCTGCACTCGCTCGGCGCAGAACTCCAGCCCGTCGAACGTGAGACATTCACCTTCGACGGGAACGTGGCCCAGCGTGTTGAACACGAGCCCGCCGACGGTGTCCCACTCGTCGTTCGGCAGTTCGACGTCGAGGAGCTCGTTGACCTCGTCGATCGGCGTACGACCGGGCACGCGCAGCGCGCCGCTGGTGAGGCGCTCGACCGTCGGCTCCTCGACGTCGTACTCGTCGGTGATCTCCCCCACGATCTCCTCGAGCAGGTCCTCCATCGTCACCAGGCCGGCGGTGCCGCCGTACTCGTCGACGACGATCGCCATGTGGAACTTCTCGGTCTGCATCTCGCGGAGCAGCTCCGCGACCCGCTTCGACTCGGGCACGAAGTGCGCCGAGCGCAAACTCTGGCGGACGGGCTCGCTGCCCTCGCCCGCGCCGCTGCGGCCGACGAGATCCTTCAAGAAGACGAGCCCGACGATGTTGTCGGTGGAGTCCTCGTATGCGGGGAGGCGCGACTTGCCGGCGGTGATCGCGGACCCGATCGCTTCGTCGACGGTCGCGTCGGCTTCCACCGCCACCATGTCGGGTCTCGGCAGCATGACCTCGCGTACGACGGTGTCGCCGAACTCGAAGATCGAGTGGATCAGCTCGCGCTCTTCGCTCTCGATGGCGGCCTCCTGGGCCGCGACGTCGGCCATCGTGAGGATCTCGGCCTCGGTCACGAACGGGCCGTGGCGGAGCCCGCGCCCCGGGAGCACCACGTTCGCGACGCCGATGAAGCCGCGGGTGATGACGCGCAGCGGCCAAAAGCCCGTCACGAACACCAGCAACGGAGAGATCGCGAGCGCGGAGCGCTCGCTGTGCTGGAGCGCGAAGGTCTTCGGCACGACTTCGAACAGCGTGAACACGACGAAGATCTCGATCGCGATGCCGGCCGCGACCCCCGCCGCTCCGAAGGACGGCTCGAGCACGGTGCCGAGCAGCGTGGCTCCGATCATCTGGCAGCAGAGCACGAGCAGCAAGATGGTGTTGAGCGTCTGTTCGGGATGCTCCATCAGCCGCAGGACGCGCCGAGCCCGTTTGTCGCCTTCCTCGTCGAGGGCGAGCAGGCGAATGCGGCTCACGCGCGTGAACGCGGTCTCGGCCAGCGCGAGCACGCCCGAGAACGCCCACAGCGACAAGACGACGGCCAGCGCGACACCGGTCATGATCGGCCGCTCATACGCGACAGCACGGTATCTGGGGGCGGGTTCCTCCGCACGTCTCTACGCCTCGTTCCTTTCCCGTTCAGGCCTTCCCCGTTCGAGCCTTCCCCGTTCGAGCCTTCCCCGCTCGAGGTCGCGAAAACGCGCGAGCAATTCTTGCTCACGCCGGCGCATCACGGCCGCGTCGTCGGCTTCGGCGTGGTCGTAGTCGAGCAGGTGCAGGACACCGTGCACGACGAGCAGTGCCAGCTCTTCGTCGACGGGCACACCGTGCTCGGTCGCCTGCCGGCCGGCGACGATCGGGCACACCACCACGTCGCCGAGCAGCGTGGGCGGATCACCCGGGTCGGCCGGCGAGCCCGGCCCGCGGCCGCCCTGGTCGGGCTGGCGCCCACCAGGCGGGAGCTCCTCGTCCATCGGGAACGCGAGCACGTCGGTCGGTCCCTCGCTCGCGAGGAAGCGCTCGTTCAGCTCGGCGATCGCCTGCTCGTCGACGAACATCAACGACATCTCGACGTCGGCGCCGTAGCGTTCCTGGACGCGCTCGTCGACGAGGACCATGCGCGCGAGCCCCACCCACCGCGACACGTCGACCTCGACCTCGTGCTGCTCGTCGGCACCGAACACGGCCGGGGTCTGGACGGTGCTCATCGGTGATGCCGTTCGTACGCGTCGACGATGTCCTGCACGATGCGATGGCGCACGACGTCGCTCGAGCCGAGCTCGACGAACACGAGACCCTCGATACCTTCGAGCACCGAACGAACCTGCATGAGGCCCGACCGGCCGCCGCCTTCGGGAAGATCGATCTGGGTCACGTCGCCGGTGACCACCGCCTTCGAACCGAAACCGAGACGGGTCAGGAACATCTTCATCTGTTCCGGCGTCGTGTTCTGCGCCTCGTCGAGGATGATGAACGAGTCGTTCAACGTGCGGCCGCGCATGTAGGCCAGCGGCGCCACCTCGATCGTGCCGCGCTCCATCAGCCGGGTCACGGCCTCGGGCTCGACCATGTCGAACAGCGCGTCGTACAGCGGGCGGAGGTACGGGTCGACCTTCTGCAAGATGTCACCGGGGAGGAAGCCGAGGCGCTCGCCCGCTTCGACGGCGGGGCGCGTGAGAATGATCCGGTTGACCTCCTTCGCCTGCAGTGCCTGCACCGCGAGCGCGACCGCGAGGTAGCTCTTGCCCGTGCCCGCAGGACCGACCGCGAACGTGATCGTGTGATCGCGGACCGCGTCGACGTAGCGCTTCTGGCCGGCCGTCTTCGGCCTGACCGACTTCCGGCCGCGGACGACCTCGGTGGTCAGCACCTCCGTCGGGCGTTGATCGGCTTTCAACATCTCGATCGAACGGCCGAGGTTCTCACGGTCGAGCTCGTGGCCCTGCTCGAGCAACACGACCATCTCCTCGAACAGCCGGCCGACGCGTTCGGCCTCGCGCTCGTCGCCGGTAATCGTGATCTCGTTGCCGCGCACGAGTATCTGCACGGGGAACGCGCCCTCGACGAGCCGCAGCAGCTCGTCGCGCTGACCGAGCAGGCCGACCATCAAGTGGTTGCCCGGTACGAGGATCTTGACCGAAGTGGTGGCCGAAGGCGTTGCCAAGGTACGCGCGAGGGTAGCCGAGCCGGATACCGGCCCGGTCCGTTCGCCGGGTTCCCGGACCGCGCGGGCCGGGCGGTCGCCGGGCCTAGGTGGCAGATGCGGCCCGCAGGCCGAGCTGCTCGAGCCGGACGCCGAGCTCCTCGAGGCTGCGACCCATGCACGACGCGAGCACCCGAAGGTCGGATCGGCGGATCGTGAGCAAGCGGCCGTTGAAGTCCTGGCGCTCGCGCTGTAACGAGGTCGCGAACCGGTCGAGGATGTGCGCGTCCGGATCGTCGATCTCGTGCAGCCGTACCAGATCGATCGTGAACTTCGCGTTCGTGTCGAGACCGTTGCCGGTCGTCGCGTCGATCAGGCTGATCTCGCCTTCGAGCTCACGCGGCAGCAGCTGGTCGGCCGGCACCTCGTAGATCTCGGCGAGCCGCAGCAGCCGCGGCACCGAGATCGCACGCTCACCTCGCTCGTAGGCTCCGAGCACGGACGCCTTGAACTCGAGGCTCGACCGAGCCTCGACGTCGTGTAACGACAGACCTTTTTGGCGCCGGATCGCACGCAAGCGTTCACCGACCCGCGCCCCTGTGTTCACCACCCCTGAAGCCCCCTCGCCCCGAACCCGGTACCCCTCGTACCAGGCACCGCCTCAGCACACACTGCCTGCTCCACCGCTCCGGCGCCACTGAAACGTGCCGCCGACCTCCCTACGTGGCCCGGCGTGCCCTTGCACCCCGGTGTGACCTCGCTGTCTCATCGCTGTCTGGTCGTTGTCTCGTTGCCGATCCCGACGGGCGGAACCGGCCGCGAGGCACACTGCGTGTGCTCGCGACGCATCCTAACAGCACGCTCCGTGAAAGTCATGCTTCGCATCGCTTCCAACACGGGCAACGGTGCGCGTACCCCGATCACATTGGTCACTTTGGGCCCAACCGAGCTGCTTCCTGCGCAAGGACTGCGGCCGCCGCGACGGGAGCCGTGCCCGCGCGCAGGAGGTGACGTCCGAGGCGGAGGCGGGGCGCCGATGCCAACGCGGCGAGCTCCTCGGCGGCCAGGCCGCCTTCCGGGCCAACGAGCACCGTCCACCCGGACGGCCCGGGGCGTGCGAGCTCGTCGACTCGCACGCCGAGCCGGTCGGCCACGATCACGCCGGGCCGATCGGCCAGTGTGACGAGCGCGACCGGCGCGTCGACCTCGGGGATGCGCGCGCGCCGGCTCTGCATTGCCGCCTCGCGCGCGATCGTGCGCAGGCGTTCGGTTGCGCGCGCGGCGCGGGACGCGTCCCAACGCACGATCGATCGTTGCGCATGTACCGGCGTGAGACGTTGCACGCCCAACTCGGTGACGGCTGCGACGACGTCATCGAGGCCGTGCTTCGTCAACGCGGGCGCGATCGTGATCGCGATGTCGGGCGCGCGCGCGATGCACGGCTCGGCACGCGCGTCGAGATCGAGCGCGCCGGCCGAGACCGCGACGACCTCGTAGAGCCGCCAGGCGCCCGACCCGTCGGCGGCGGTGACGAGTTCGCCGGTACGTACGCGCCGGACGCGCGACAGGTGGTGACCGTCGTCGCCCTCGATGTGGCAACGCTCACCGAGCTCGTCGACGAAGACGTGCGCGACGGCATCGCTGTCGGCCGGCTCGCGCCCGGCGGGCGAGTCGGTCACGACTTGAACGCGGACTTGATGCGCGCGAACAGCCCTTCATGAGGAGGCGTGACCTGCTCGCCGCGCGCGGCCGCGAACTGGGCCAGGAGCTCGGCCTGTTCGGTGGTGAGGCTGGTCGGTACCTCGACGTGCACCTCGGCGACCAGGTCGCCGCGCCGGCCCGTACGCAACGACGGCACGCCGAGACCGCGCAGCCGGAGTTGCGCCCCGTGTTGCGTTCCGGATGGGATCTCGAGCTCGCGTTCGCCGTCGAGCGTGGCGATCGTGGCCTGCATCCCGAGCGTCGCCTGCGCGATCGAGATCGGAAGCCGGTACCACAGGTCGGTGTCGCGACGTTCGAAGTCGGGATGCCGGGCGACGCGGACGGCGACGTAGAGATCACCGGGGGGCCCGCCCCGCGGAGCGGCCGGCCCGCGGCCCGCGAGCCGGAGCCGCTGGCCGTCGTCGATGCCCTTCGGCACCTCGACCTCGATGGACCGCGCGCCGTGCACGCGGCCGTTCCCGCGGCACGTCGTGCACGGGTCGGGAATCATCTGGCCGGTCGCGTCACAGGCGCTGCACGGCACCGCCGTCATGATCTGCCCGAGCAGCGATCGCCGGACCTGGCGCGTCTCGCCCGTACCTTCGCAGCTCGAACAGCGCGCGGGATGGGTCCCGGGCGCGCAGCCCGAACCCGCGCACGCGTCGCACTCGACGGGCATCTGCAAGTCGAGCGTGTGGCGCGCGCCGAACACCGCGTCCTCGAGCCGCAGGTCCAGCGCCGTCTCGGCGTCGGGACCGCGCTCGGGTTCGGCCGGACCGCGCGCGCGCGTGGTACCGCCGAAGAACGCGTCGAACAGATCGTTCAGCCCGAACGCACCCGCGTCGAACGGCCCGGCTCCGAACGGGCTGCCGGCGGCCGCACCATCGGGACCGAACATGTCGTAGCGCCGGCGTCGCTCCGGATCGCGCAACGTGTCGTACGCCTCGTTGATCTCCTTGAAGCGCTCGGCCGCGTTCGGATCGTCGGGATTCGCGTCGGGGTGGTACTTGCGCGCGAGCGCGCGGAATGCCTTCTTGATCTCGTCGTCGCTCGCGTTGCGCGAGACGCCGAGCGTCTCGTAGTAGTCGCGCGGTTCGCTCATGGCGAGAGCTGCCGACCGAGCCGGCGCGACACGGTGGCGACCGCGGCTTGGGCCTTGCGGTAGTCCATGCGGGTCGGGCCGAGCACCCCGACCGTGCCCGCGACCTCGCCCTCGACGAGATACGGCGCCAGGACGAGCGAGCACTCCTGCAGATCGGCGCGGCGGTTCTCGGTGCCGATGCGCACGGTGAGCCCGGGCCCGAGGAGCTCGCGCATCAGCGTGGCCAGGACGACGTGCTGCTCGAGCAGCTCGAGCAGCCGCGAGGTGCTCGTCGTGACGAACGCATCGTGCTCGGCCGCGAGGCGGCTGGCACCCCCCACGTAGAGCGGCTCCGTCTGGTGCTGCTCGATGTGGCGGCGCAACGCGTCGATCGACGCGTCGACGATCGTGTCCACGCGGTTGGACCGCGCCGCGCGGGAGCTCGCGGCGCTCGAGCTCGGGTTCGGGCCCGGCGCGCACGCGTCGACGAGCCGCCGGCCGTCGAGCTGCTGCGCGAAGCGGGCGCTCGCCGCGGTGAGGACCTCGTCGGCGATGTCCGCCTCGAAGGTGACGACCTCCTTTTCGACCGAGCCGTTCGAGAGCACCACGACCGCGAGCACGACGCGCGGTTGCAGCGCGACGAGGTGCGCGCCCCGCACCACGACGGCTTGCGACTCGGGACCGACGACGACCGCCGCGTGCGCCGTGAGCCCGGCGAGCAGGTGGCTCGTCTGGTCGAGCAGCTCGTCGAG
>DATMUX010000762.1:0-2087 GCA_035563695.1 Acidimicrobiia bacterium | reverse complement strand
GAGGTCGACAGCTCGGGCTCCGGTGCCGCTCCTGTTTCGTCGCGCTTGCGCGTCTCCCGTGACAGCGTTCCGGTCGACGACGAGCGCGCGCGGTTCGCGAGCAACACGATCGTGACCGCTGCGATCAGCAGGATGACGATGATGGCGATGGCGACCGGCAACCGAGTGCTCCTACAGCTCGAAGAAGATGCCCTTGTTCCACGGGAACACGAAGTTGAAGCCTTCGCCGCGGAAGAACGAGCCGATGATCACGAGGACGGCCCACATCATCATGAACATCGTCATCATGATGATCGCGAACTTGCGATCGGTGGGCTTGTGCGACGGGTTGCGATCGATGTACGGCGTGATCGCCAGTAATCCGAGCGCGACACCGGGGATCGTCACACCCGCGACCATCGGGTGGAACATCTTCAGCAGCTCCTGCAGGCCGAGGAAATACCAGGGCGCCTTCGAGGGGTTCGGCGTCTGGTTCACGTCGGCGAGGCCGAGCAGCGGCGCCTTCACCAGCGCCGAGAAGATCGTGATGAAGGCCATCAGCGACAGAATCGAGGCGAACTCGATCGCGAGCAGGTGAGGCCACACGTGCACCTTGTCCTGCGCTTCGGCGCGCGCCTGCTGGATCGATCCCGACTTGACGACCGTGAGCAGCCGCTGCGTGTGACCGCCCGGACCCGTCGTGGTCGGTGCGGGCGCGGCCACCGCGGCCGCGGCCGCCCGGCCGCCACCCGCGGCGGCGGCCGGGGCCTCGCCGCCGCCTTCACCCGAGAGCGCGGCGCGCCGCCGGCGTGAGCGCTCGAGGAGCGCGGCCGGGACGCCGCCCTTGCTCTCGGTGATCTCCTCGCCGCCCGGTCCGGCGTCGGACGCGGCCGCGGCGGGCGCGGCTTCTTCGGCCGCGGGGGCTTCGGCTTCGGGCGCCTCGGCGGCCGCGGGTGCTTCCTCGCCCTCGACGGGCAAGCCGAGCGCCTTGCGGCGTTCCTGGCTGCGCTTCAGCAGATGTTCAGGGACTTCAGTCACGTTCCCCCCTCTCGGCTTAGAGCGGTCCGGAGATCCCGCCGTCCTTGCGGACGCGCCAGAAGTGGACGGCCATGAAGATCACGATCACGAACGGCAACATCAGCACATGGAGCACGTACCAGCGCAGCAATGTCTCGCTGCCGATCTCCTTGCTGCCGAGCAGCACGTACTTCACCGAGTTCCCGAACACCGGCGTGTACCCCATCATGTTCGTGCCGACCGTGACCGCCCACAGCGACAGCTGGTCCCACGGCAAGAGGTACCCGGTGAACGACAACAGCAACGTGAGCGTCAACAAGATGACGCCGATGACCCAGTTGAACTCTCGCGGCGACTTGTAGGCACCGTGGTAGAAGACGCGCGCCATGTGCAAGAACACCGACAGCACCATGAGGTGCGCCGCCCATCGGTGCATGTTGCGTACGAGCGAACCGAACGCCACCGCCGTCTCGAGCGACTGCACGTTGGCGTAGGCCTCGGTAACGGTCGGCCGGTAGAAGAACATCAAGAAGATGCCGGTGACGGTCAACAAGATGAACAGGAAGAACGACAAGCCACCGAGGCAGAGCGTGTATGAGACCTTCACCGCGTGCCGCTTCACCTTCACCGGGTGAAGGTGGTACAGCACGTTGTTCATGATCACGTAGGAACGGTTCCGGGGACTGTCGGTGTAACCCTTGCGGTAGATCGAACCGGGCCGGAAGATCGAGTTCCACGCCTGCGAGCTGCGCGTCTTGTCGCCGACCGACGCGAGCCGGTCTGCCATCTTCGGTCGCTGCCCGTTTCCGTTGCCGTTCGCCATCTCTATGCGCTCCCTCGCTGCGGGCCGGGATACCCGGCCCGCGGACGCTCGCTCGCTGGCGAGTTCGCTTCGCCTGCGGCTCCGCTCACCGCTCGGTGCAACTTGGCTCGGTGCAGTTTCATTCTGTGCATCAGAAGCGGACGCCGTAGGCGTAGCCGTGGCGGTTGGTGCGGGTGTTGGGGTCGCCGTCGCGCCATTGGTCGGTGACTTTGCCCAAGACGATGACGCCGGTGGGGCAGCGGTCGACGCACAGTGCGCAGCGGGTGCA
>DATMUX010000761.1:0-8578 GCA_035563695.1 Acidimicrobiia bacterium | reverse complement strand
GGCCGCGGTGAAGCCGGGCAGGTTGACGAAACCGGGCGACGTCGAGATGACGATCCGGAGGATGAGATCGTCGTCGTCGAGGTCGATTGCGATACGCGTTGCCTCGTGCAGCGTGTCGACGAACGCGGGATCGCCGGCTTGCTGCAACGCCTCCGCGAGCGCGGCCAGGAGCTCACCGCGGGTCTTGGTGTCGGTCACGTGCTCGAGTGCGAGGTGGTACCAACGCGCCGCGTGGTACGGCTCGAGGACGCGCATCGCGTCGTCACCGGCCACGCGTGCATAGAACGCGGTCTTGGCCGCCACGTCGGGTCCGTCGGCGCGGCTCCAGTGCGCCGCGAGACCGGCTGCAGGTACGTCGGTCGCTTCCAGCAGCAGCGCGATGCGGCGGTGTATCAGCGATCGCTCGGAGGCGGGCAACTCCTCGATGAGCGTTCTCCGAGCGAGGTCGTGCGCGAACCGCACGGTGTGTGCGCCACTCGGTTGCAGGATGCGCGCGCTGATCGCGCGGTCGACCGCCGCGCGGACGACCATCTCACTCGTCTCGCACACCTCGGCCAGTGTGGAGATCGTGAAGTCGAATCCCACGACGGCCGCGTGCTGCAACACCTCCTTCACGCCCCGCCCGAGCTCGTCGACGCGGGCGAGCACCACGTCGCGCACCCGCGGCGGCACTTGCCACGTGTCCAGCATGCGTTCGGGCTGTCCGGTGCTGAGAAGCTCGTTCAACAGGAATGCGTTGCCCGCGGTCAGGTCGTGCAGGCGCCGGGTGATCCGGCGGCGCGGGGCAACGTGCATCCGGCCGAGCAGCACGTCGAGATCGTCCAGACCGAGCGGCGGCAGCACGATCCTCGTCGCCTGATCTCGCACCTCGAGCGCGCCCACCAACCGTTCCAGCGGGGATACGCCCGTCGTCTGCGGGGGGCGCGCGCCGGCGACGATGAGCACGCGCTTCGAGGACTCGAGCAGCGCGAGCTGCGCGATCACATGGAGCAACCCGGGTCCGGCACGGTCGAGATCGTCGACGAGGAGCAACACCGGCGCCTTCCCCGACAGCGCGGCGAGCCACCGCGGCGCTTCGGCATGGATTTGCTCGACCGTCGGCTCGTCGTCGATGCGATCGCCGGGATGCGCATCGCCGAGGGTCAGAAGACGATCGCGCGGCGAAAGGCGGCGGGCCGCCTCGTCGATGCCGCGGGCGAGCGCGACGACCGAGGCGTGCAAGGCCTCGTGGACGTCGACGGGTACGACGACCGCGTCGCGCCCGATCCGTCGCGCGACTTCCAGCAGGAACCGCGATTTGCCCGAACCGGGATCGCCCTCGACGAGCACGAACTCGAAGCCGGTCACGACGGCGTCACGCATGGCCTGAAGGGCCGACTCGAGCTCCGATTCGCGGCCCACGAACGGCAGTGCTTCGGCGGTCCACGGAGGCAGCGCGGGCAGCACGCCGGCGTTGGTCGACAGCAGCGTCGGATCCTGGTCGAGGACCCGCTGCTCGAGCTGCTGCAACGCCGGCGACGGACTGATGCCGAGCTCGTCGCGCAGTGTCTTGCGGAGCTCGCCCGCGGCCGCCAGAGCGTCGGCCTGCCGCCCGCTGCGATACAGCGCCGCAATCTGCTGGGCACGAAGGTGTTCGCGCAGGGGTTCGACGCGCACTCGCGGTCCGATGTCGGCCACGACTTCGAGGTGCCGTCCGTCCATGAGGTACGCATCGGTGCGCGCTTCGTAGATCGCGAACCACAGCTCACGAAGCCGGCGCGCGGCATCCGGCTGGAACGGGAACGCCGCCAGATCGTCGAGCGGGTTACCGTCCCAGTGTGCGAGTGCCTCATCAAGGATGTTCGCGGCGCGCGCACCGTTGTTGAGCGCGAGTTGTGCCCTCCCTTCACGCAACATCATCTCGGCCTTGGTGAGATCGACTTCTTCGGGACCGGCGTCGAGGCGATAACCGGCTCCCGTGGACGTGATGCGGTCGGCCGCCGGCCCGATCGTGCGCCGCAACCGCGACATCACGACCTGCAGTGCCGCGTCCTCGTGTTGGGGTCCATCGTCACCCCAGATGCCTTCCACGAGCGTGGAGCGCGTCACGACCCGGTTCGTGTCGAGGAGCAGCAGCGCCAACAGGGCGCGCTGCCGGGGAGCCGCGACGGCCCGGGCGACGCCGTCGTCGACGACCGAGACGTTGCAAAGGATCCGGAACAGCACGGCGAAAGGCTATGCGGATCCTGGGAAAACGAACCACTCCCGGCCGGAAGGCTCGCCGGCCGCCTCGCGACGAGCACACCGCGCTCGACCTCGGTCTCCTCGTGCAACATGGGTGACGCGGCGAGTGCGCTTTGATGATTTCTTGACGCGCGAGCGTTGGTTCGCGCGTACGACGCGGTCACGAAAGTGAGACGAAAGTCGCCGACGTCATGCTGACCCGCAGACGAGACCCCCCCGGTCATCGCCCGCGCCAGATGCCCTCGACGTTCTGTCCGTCGAGGGCATCGTCGCGCGCGCGCGCGCGCGTGTGTGTTGAAGCGTTGCGACCGCGTTGCGCTTCGTATCGTGAGTTCTACGCTGTGCACGTGGGCGTGTACCTCGAGCGATCGTTGTGAAGGCATAGAACGCAATGGCCATCGTGTACCGCACGCTTCCGTCGCTCGGGTGCACCGTGTCGGTGTGGGACGGTGACGTCAGCGACAAAGATGTACGCGAGCACCTCATCCGGCTCGCAGGTGATCCGGACTGGCCGCCCGGAAACCTCAACTTCACCGACCTGACCTCGGTGCGAGCAGCAAGGATTCCGGACCCCGAGCTGGTGGAGCTCCTCTACGAAGAGACGAATCTCGCCGCCGAGCTGAAGGTCGCGGTCTTGATGCCGGGCGACGATCGACTCGGACCGCAGCTCGACTACGGCACGGCGCCGCAGTCGCTCGCGACCGTCACGTTCACCGACTTCGCCGCCGCGTGCGCGTTCCTCGATGTGCCCGAGGAGCCGATTCGCACGACGATCAGCCGGCTGCGTCGGCAGCTTGCCGCCACGCGAGCCGACTGATCCGGCGGCCGAGCGCACGAGCGGCGACCCTGGACCGCCGCTCGTGCGGGTGGGAGAATCCGCCGCGGAGCATCGGCGTGCAGGCACGCTCGGCCATCGGCCCGGCACAGCTCTCCAATGGGATGGTGGTGTAACGCTCCCGTTTGCGATCGGAGGACCGCATGTACCTGTACTCCACCTCCGTCCGACCCGGTGTGGCGAACCCTTCCAAAGTCATGGAATGGGCGCTGAAGATGACCGAGAAGATCAATCAAATCGGCGAGGTTCCTTCGTCGTTGTGGACGGCCGCGATGTCGCCGGCGATGGGAACGCTCGCGTGGACAGCCGTCGTGTCGGACCTCGAGGTCATCGAGGCCACCGAGGGCAAGCTCGCGACCGACCCCGGCTACATGTCCCTCGTGGAGGAAGCTATCGGCCTGTTGTCGACCGATCCGGCCGACCAGATGTTGATGCAACTCGTCCACGCAGATCAGGACGCCGCGAACATCGATGCCCACTACGCGTCGACGGTGCGCGCCACGATCGCACCCGGTTCGATGCGCACCGGCGTCGAGCTCGGCGTGGAGCTCGCCCAGAAGGTGAAGCAGATCACGGGTCGCCCGACCTCCTTCGCCATGAACGTCACCGGCGAGTACGGCGCGATCATGTGGGTCAGCCTCGCCGAGACGATCCAGCAGCTCCAGGCTGCGAACGAGGCACTCGACGCCAACGAGGAATTCGCCAAGGCGGTCGACAAGGACGCGAGCAAGGTGTACCTGCCCGGCGCGACGCAGACGATCAGCCGCAAGATCGCCTGAGACGCAACGCGACCTTTCCCCGCAGACGGCCGCGACCGCAGCTCTCTGCGGGGAGGTCGAAGCGCGTCGACACGCGGAACGGAGTGTCGTTGCGGGCGGTGCGCGGCATATGGTTTCGGTCATGGAAGGCGAGGGGCGCGACGCCGCTGATGCGGAGGTCCTGGCGGCTCTGGCGTCCTTCGTCGAACACACCGACGACCTCGTGGGCGTGGCGGACGCGTGGGGTCGAGTGCTCTATCTGAATCCCGCGGCGCGCAAGCGTCTCGGCGTGGGTGGGGCCGAGCCCCTGACGCTCGCCGATATCTTTCCGGCGGAGGCGTTCGGCGTGTTCTACGAGACCGCGCGACCCGAGCTGTTGCGGCGAGGCAGTTGGAGCGGCGAGGTCGTGGCGAAGGTCGCGGGGTCGGGCACGGTCCGGCTGCGGGTCTCGGCCACCGCGAGTCTCGGTCCGGGTGGCGAGAATCGCGGGGCGGTGCTGATCGGCCGGGAGGTAACGCCGATCGACGCGCTCGGGGCCGACGACGAGATCCCCGACGAGATCCCCGACGAGGTGCCGGGCGCGCTGTCTCGCGAGGTGTTCACCGAACGAGTCGCGTCGGGTCTCGCAGCCGCCCGGCGCGGGGGTGATTCATGCGCGGTTCTGTTGTGCGACGTTGCGAACGCCGGCGAACTGGCGAATCGCTTCGGCTCCGAGATCGTCGAGCAGGTAATGCGGGCGATGACCGCGCGCCTGACGCGCCTGGCGCGTACGAGTGACTCCGTGGGTGCGCTATCCGAGCATCAGCTCGCCCTGCTCCTGCGCGGTATCCGTGGCCGACGCGATGCGTTGCGGATCGCGCAGGTGGTCGAAACCGAACTGAGCGAACGGCCGATCGAGACGACGGTCGGGCCGTTGGCGATCGACGTCAGATGGGGCATCGCGGTGAGCGCCGGAGACCACGATCCGGCGGAGCTCGTCCGAGAGGCCGCGTTCATCCCGCCGGACACCGACGTGACGGGCGTGGCGGCGCGCGTGGACGCGCCCGGCGCGGCCGACCCCGTCTCCACCGGCCGGCCCACCGTCGAAGAGCTGCAACTCGCGTTCAGCCACGGCGAACTGCGCGCGTACGCACAGCCGGTCATCGAACCGTCGAGCCGGGCCCTCGTCGGGTACCGCGGCTTCGCGCAATGGGACCGCGACGCCCTCGGGGCAGTGAGCGCTTCGACCGTCGCCGACATCATCGCGAACACGGGCCTGGCGACAGTGCTCGATCTCTACGTTGCCCGTGAAACGGCCGCGCTGCTCGTCTGTCTCACGCGTGACACCCCTCTCGCGCAGTACACGCCTGCGTCGGAACGCCTGTTGCTCGACGTTCATACGGAACAACTCTTGAACGAGATCGCGATGGCCTACTTCTTGACATCGCACCAGCTTCACCTTGCCGTCGACGCGAGCCTCGTCGCCGGTGCATCGCGACAGCTGCGCGACGCGCTTCGATCACTCGCCGACGCAGACATCTCCCTTGTTCTCGCCGGCCTCCAGGATGCCGACGTCGATACGGATGAATTGCACCTGATGGGATTTCGGGCGTTGGAGCTCTCACCTCGGCTCACACACGATCTGGCGATCGATCAGAGCACGCGCCGCGCCGTCTCCGAGCTCGCCGACCACGCGCACCGCGCGCAGCTGCTCGTCTATGCCGGCGGAGTCGGCACAAAAGACGAGCATGATGCCATCGTCGAGCTCGGCGTGGATCTCGCGACGGGTGATCTCTACGCACCGGCGCGACCCACCGAGCAACTCGCCGACGATTAGCACTCCCGCGGCTCGTGCACACTGGTCGCCGTGGTTGACGATCTCCTCCCTTTCCGGATCGTGAATGCCGCGGCTCCGATCCGCATCTGCGACATCGGCGGCTGGACCGATACGTGGTTCGCCGGGCACGGAAAGGTGTTCAACATCGGTGTGCACCCGTGCGCCGAGGTGCACGTGCGGGTCCATGCGGTCGGTGCCCTCCCGGGCCGGGTCGTGCTCCACGCCGCGGACTACGGCGACTGCTACACCTTCGAACCCGCGTCCTTGCCCGGTCGGCATCCGCTGCTCGAGGCCGCGATCGACGAGATCGGGCTGCCCGATGACGTCTCGGTGGAGATCGGTATCTCTTCGGCGGCGCCGGCGGGAGGTTCGACGGGAACGTCCGCGGCCGTCACGGTCGCGCTGATCGGTGCGCTCGACGCGCTGACCCCCGGCCGCCTGACCCCACATGACGTCGCCTACGCCGCGCATCGCGTCGAAACCGAGCGGTTGGGAAACCAGTCGGGGATCCAAGACCAGCTCTGCGCGGCGTACGGAGGGATCAACTACATCGAGATCTTCGCCTACCCCCACGCGTCGGTGACCCGCCTGTCGGTTCCGGACACCGTCTGGTGGGAGCTCGGACAGCGTCTCCTGCTCGTGTTCCTCGGGAAGGCGCACACGTCGTCGACGGTGCATGACCAGGTGATCGCCCGCTTGGAGGAGGACGCCGAACGATCACCTCTCCTCGACGAGCTGCGCAACGCCGCCGAGCACGCGCGTGACGCGATCTCCGCGGCGGACCTCCGCGCCCTGGGCCAGGCGATGATCGATAACACCGACGCGCAACGCCGTCTCCACCCCGGTCTCGTGGGCGAGGCCGCGAACCGCGCGATCGGAGTAGCCGCCGCGCATCGCGCGCTCGGATGGAAGCCCAACGGCGCCGGCGGCGACGGCGGGAGCGTCACGATCCTTACGGGTCCGGACATGGCCACCAAACGTCGACTCACGCGCGCCCTGCAACAGATCGATCCGCGGTTTCGCGTCATCCCGATCTCGCTCAGCCGCGACGGGCTCCGGGTTTGGGACTCCTGAACTTCACGGAGGAAACGACAACCCGCCGCGGATTCTCGATCAGGCAGACCTAGCGGGTGAGTCGGTCGGGTCTTCGTCGTGGTTGTGGCGAGGGGAGGGTATCGGGGAGCTGGGCGATGGCGTGACGGATGTCGTCGAGAATGTCGATGAGAGCTTGTTGCCGTTGGACGCCAATGCTGTCGATGATCTTGCGTGAAACTTGTTGGATCGCGGGCAAGACTTCGTCGAGCACTGCTTGTGCGTCGGGTGTGATGTCGACGAGCACGCGGCGACGGTCATGAGCGTCGGCGCTTCGCACGATGAAGTCCTGCCGTTCGAGGTTGTCGAGCAGCGAGGTAACCGTCCCACTGGTGATGTGCATGCGGGCCGCGACTTCGCCGGTGAGCATGGGTTGGCCTTCGCCTTCGATGACCGCGAGAGCGTTCAACGCGGCGTGCGAGAGCCCATACCGGCGACAGACGGCGCCGACCGCAGACTCGACGAGGTTCCCGACGACTTCGAGCTCCCGGGCGCAGCGGCTGGTGAGCCAACGTGCGCCCGGGAACTCGCGTTCGAAGGCGGTGGCCTCGGGAGGCCGGCGGGGAGACAGGTCTACGCCTCGACGACGATCTCGATACGGGGCGCGGTCACGCCCGCGCGCTGCATCGCGTCCTTCAGGCCCGGGTCGGCCACGAACGCTTGGGCCTGCCCGGCAGATGGGAACCAATGCAACACGGTGATGTTGTTCGGGTCGGCCGGGTCCCGGAGGACGTCGGCGGCGCTCACGCCGTGCTTGTCGCGCAGCGGCTGAACCTCTTCGTAGACCGTGCGCCACGTGGCGTAGTCGCTCACGGAGTGCTTCACGATGCTCAATGCCTTGGCCATCTCGCTCCTCACCTTGGGTCCGATACTTGGGTCCAATACCTTGGGATCGAATATCTTGAGATCAAGATATATCCCAGGCCGTGAGAAGGCAAGTACTTCTCGCTCGGTATGCCGCGCGCTCACACGCCATCCCAAGGCTCGTCGAGGTCACGCGTGTCGAACGACCGCAGACCCGCCAACTGGTCGCCGAGCTTCGCCGCGGCCGCCATCGCGTCCCCCTGCTCATCGCGCAAGATCCACTCCGACGCAGTCCACGTATGTGTCCGCATCGAGCGACGCTCGCGCCGACCATGGATCGAACCGTCGAGTCCGATCACCGCCTGAATCTCGAAACCGCCGGCCGTTCCGTCGTATTCGAGAATCCATCCGACGACATGATGCACACCGATCTCGTGGCGACCGGCGCCGGGGTTCCCGGCCGCAGCCATCTGGTCGATGAATTCTCGAACGGTTGCTTCGGCGCGCCGGCCTGCTTCATCACGAGTCGACATGAGGGCAAGCTTGCCCGCTCGGGCCGAGTCTCGCTACGACCCGTCCGGACGGTTCTGCACTGCCTTGACCGCGCGTGTTGGCGCGTGATTGGTGTTCCGTCGGGTCGCGAATAGGAGTACGAGTCGACTCGAGGTTGGCCGGCGGATCAGCCACCGCGTCCAAGGATGGCTCCTTCTCGAGCGCCACCCTCGCGGCGAGTTACGCTCGGCGTGAGCCGAGGCCGGTGACTCGCGTTGTGAAGGTTCGACGCGCGGTTAGGACTTGGTTGTGATGGGAACGATGAGTCGGTGGTCGTTGGTGAAGAGGCGGTGTTGAACGCCGAGGGCGACGACCGCGGTGGTGGTGGCGGCTGCGCCCAGGACGAGGTACATGACCGCGGCTTGAACTTTGACGGCGGCGAGTGGTGAGGTGCCGGCGAGGATGAGGCCGGTCATCGCGCCGGGGAGGAAGACGAGTCCCACGGCTTTGGTCGTTTCGATGTGGGGAATCATCGCCGTGCGGAGCGCGGCACGCACG
>DATMUX010000760.1:0-5092 GCA_035563695.1 Acidimicrobiia bacterium | reverse complement strand
CGCGGCTGCTGGCGCTCTACGACCGGGCCCTCCCCCAGGTCTACGGCTACCTGCGGGCGCGCGTCGGCGACGACGCGACCGCCGAGGATCTCACCGGCGAGACGTTCCTCGCGGCGGTGCGCGCCGTGCGCAACGAGACCGTGACCGAGCTCAGCGTGGCGTGGCTCGTCACCGTCGCCCGCAACAAGCTCGTCGACCACTGGCGGCGCAACGCACGCGAGGAACGCAGCTTGCAACTCGCCACAACCGGCGACGTCGACGACGACACCGATCTCCGTTTCGACCGCATGCACGCACACGCGGTGCTCGAGTCGCTCGGCGCGCATCACCGGGCCGCGCTCACGTTGCGCTACCTCGACGGCCTCTCGGTGCCCGAGGTCGCGCGGTTGCTCGGCCGCACCGTGCACGCGACGGAGGCGCTGCTGGTACGCGCGCGGCAACGGTTCCGCGTCGCCTACGAGGAAGGGAGCAGCGATGCCTGACCCGTTCGACGCGCTGCGCGAACCGGTCGTCCCGCTCGCGCCCCGACCCGAGTTCGCCCGCGAGCTCCGCCGCCGACTGGTGGCCGAGCTCGCTCTCGACCACGAGGAGGAGACCATGCCCACGCTCGAGATCCGCGAGTACACACCGGCGCGCCTGCACTCGCTCACGCCGTACCTGTCGTGCAAGGACGCGGCCCGCGCCATCGAGTGGTATCAGGACGTCTTCGACGCGCGCGTCGTGATGACGCCGATCATTATGGACGACGGCCATGTCGGGCACTGCGAGTTGCGCATCGGCGACACGGTGTTCATGCTCGCCGACGAGTACGCCGCCGAAGGAGTGTTCAGCCCCGAGACGCTCGGCGGCAACAGCGTGTCGTTGATGATCTACGTGCAGGACTCCGAGTCCGTGTACGCGCGGGCACTGGCGGCCGGTGCGACCGCGGTACGCCCGATCGGGATCGCGCACGGCGCCCGCGGCGGCGTGCTGCGCGACCCGTTCGGTCATCGCTGGTTCGTGCAGACCGCGCTGGAAGCCGACGACGTGCCCGTCGAGGATGTCGCCGGCCGGCGGTTCGGCGACATCGGCTACATGACGATGGAGGTGGCCGACGGCGAGCGGGCCGCGCGGTTCTACGGGCAGCTGTTCGGATGGGAGCTGCACGACAGTCCGCAGCCCGGCTCGTACCACGTCGCGTCGATCACGCCCCCGTCCGGCATCCACCACCGCCCGGGTGATCCCGAGTTCCGGATCTTCTTCCGGGTCGACGACATCGAGGCGACCGCGGCGCGGGTGCGCGAGCTGGGCGGCGAGGTGCTGTCGACCAACGTCTACGAATCGGGCGGCAACGCGGAGTGCGTCGACGATCAGGGCCTGCGCTTCGACTTGTTCCGTCCGAAGCCGGGATACTGACCGCATGGCGAAGATCGTGCTGGTCCACGGTGCGTTCAACGAGTTGTGGGGACCGAACGAGTTGCAGGCCCGGTGGCTGCCGGCGGTACGCGACGGGCTGTGGCACCACGGCGTGGAGATCGCCGACGCCGACGTGGCGGTGTGCTTCTACGGCGATCTGTTCCGCCGCCGGCCGGGCACCGACGACGACGAGGTCGTCGAGCGATCGCGCGCCGGGATCGCCGACGCGATGACCGAGATGGCCGGTGCGGACGCGATCTCCGCACTGAGTCAGGCCGCGAGCGACGCCGCCTTCGACCGCACCGTCGACATGGTGACGATCATGGCGACCAATCCCAACCTGCGCTCCGAGATGCGGGCCCGCATCGAGCCGCTCGTCGTCGACGAGACGCGGGTCATCGTCGCGCACTCGCTGGGCACGGTGTTGTCGTACATGGCGCTGTGCAACCATCCGCAGTGGCAGATCGACACGTTCGTCACGCTGGGCTCGCCGCTCGCGTCACCGATGATCTTCGAACACCTCGAGCCCGCGCCGGTCGACGGCCGCGGCCGGTGGCCCGACCCGATCCGGCGGTGGGTCAACGTGCGCGCGCTGGGCGACAAGGCCGCGGCCGTCCCGCTCGGGGAGCATTTCGACGCGCGCATCGCCGACGTCCTGATCGACAACGGTCATCGCGCCCACGCGCCCGAGCCGTACCTCAACGCCGCCGAGACCGGCGCCGCGATCGCGGCCGCGTTGACGTAGACCCTTCGGACAGGCCCACACGTGTCCGGCCACGATCCGCGCTCTTCCCTGGGTGCGAAGGGTACAAACCTACGCGCGTTACGCGCGACGAGCGGTGAAAGCCGTCACCTCCTCTCGCTCTCCGCGCGGAACGGGCACCGGAAATGTCGAGAATCCGGGCATGCTGTGTTCCGCGCGCGCAGGTGCCGGCTCGCCGTGACGTCCGAACCCGCGCGCCTCGGTATCAGCGTGGGGATCACGAACACACGCCTCAGCGCCTCGAAACGAGGCGTCGCCATCGAGTGCGCATTGCGGCTCGCCGGGCGTGCGCACGTCCCGGTATGCCTCGTCGGCGCCGATCCCACCGATCGCGACGTCGAGCACCGGACACCGCCGATCGACCCCGTCGACCCGCGCTCCGCGCGGATGCGCTTGGAGCACCGGAACCGCACGCTCGATGTCGCGATGCTCGGGCGCCGTCAAGTCTGTGTCATCTCGGTGTCCGACCGCGCCGGCTTCGAGTCCGTGCTTCCCGAGATCCAGGGCGCGTTCCGCTACGTCCTGATCGACGCGCCCTCGCGCGCCGGTACGGGCGTGGGCATCTCGCACGGGCTCCTGCGCAGGATCGACGCGCTCGTCGTCGTCTCGGGCTCGCGAGCAGGTGAGCTCGCGGAGGCACGCGTGTATCTCGAACGGCTCGAGCGCATCCCGGACGCGCGCCGCATCGAGACGCGCGTCCTGACGACCGGGTATCCCGACGACAGCGAGCTGAGCCGCGAGCAGTTCGAGCGCCGCGCCCGGCGGTTGCCGACGATCGGCGAGATACCACAGTTGTGGGGACGCCGAGCGGGAACCGCGCCGTCGGACGACGACCGTCTCGAGCACGCGCTCGGGCCGCTGCTGCAATGGATCATCGGCATGGGCTCGAACACGGCGAGCCCGACGGTGCCGCCTCTCGCACTCCCCGCCTCACCCGGCTCCGCGCGGATCCCGTCGAACACGTAACCCTGTGGTCGCGGCGCCGCGTGGTTACCCGGGCAGGTCGAGACGCAACATCTCGATCGCGTTGGTGCGGCAGATCTTGTCGACCTGCTCCTGCGTGAGATCCTTCATGATCTCCTCGGCGACCTTCTTGGTGTGCGGCCACGTCGAGTCGCTGTGCGGGTAGTCGGTCTCGAACGTCACGTTGTTCTCACCGACGGCATCGAGATTCTTCAGCCCGTGCGGGTCGTCGAAGAAGCAGCCGTACACGTGCTCGTAGTAGTACTCGCTCGGCGGCCGCATGACCTTGCCGGCGACGCCGCCCCACCCGCGGTTGTCCTCCCACACCTTGTCGGCGCGCTCGAGAACGTACGGGATCCAGCCGATCTGCCCCTCGCTGTACGCGATCTTCAAGCGGGGGAAGCGCTCGAAGATGCCCGACATCAACCAGTCGACGAGCGACATCGCCGCGTTCATGTAGGTGAGCGTGCTGCCCACCGCGGCCGGCGCATCGGCAGAGGTGGACGGCATCTTCGACGATGATCCGATGTGCATGCACACGACCGTGTCGGTCTCCTCGCACGCGGCGAGGAACGGGTCCCAGAAGTGGTTCGCGTCGTGCATCGACGGCAACCCGAGGAAGGCGGGGATCTCCGAGAACGTCACCGCGTGATTGCCGCGCGCCGCGTTCCGCCGGATCTCGGCGGCCGCCAACACGGGGTCCCACAGTTGCACGATCACGAGCGGGATGAGCCGGCCGCCCGAGCCCGCGCACCACTCGTCGACCATCCAGTCGTTGTACGCCTTCACGCAGAGGTCGCCGAGCTCCTTGTCCTTGCGCTCGGTGAAGGTCTGCCCGCAAAAGCGCGGGAAGCTCGGGAAGCTGAGCGACGCCTCGACGTGGTTGACATCCATGTCCTCGAGGCGGGCCTTCGGTTCCCAGCAACCCTTGCGCATGTCGTCCATGGTGATCGGGCTGACCGTCACCTCGTCGCGCGGGTATCCGGCCGCCGCGGACAGCCGCGTGAGCGGGTACTGCAGGTCCTCGACGAGCCACCAGTCGCACCAGGTGCCGTCCTCACCGGGACCGGCAATCTCGTACGAGAACACGCCTCCGACGTAACCCATGTTCTTGATCTTGCGGCGGTCGATGCGCGGCCCGACGGCCTTGAACTTGTCGGGCAGGCGGTCCTGCCACACGTTCGGTGGCTCGAGCACATGATCGTCGACCGAGATGATGCGGGGGATCTCCGGCATGAGCTCAGGCTACCGAATCCACCACTGCCGGCGCGAAGCGCACGTCTTGCGCGAAACCCGACGCGGCGCGGCGCCGGTCACCGCCCCTGACCGTCCGGCGACCCGAGCGGGTGTCGACGGCTGAAGCGCGCCGCCCGGCGCGCCACTCGCCGCACGGCGAGTGGACGGTGCACGGCGATCGGACCTTCGATGACCCGCGCGCGATAGAAGGCGCGCTTCAACACCTCGACGAGCACGAGGTACGCGGCGACGAGCACCACGACGATCGGGTAATACTCCAGTGGCAGGTGGGTGAAGCCCAGCGTCGATCCGATCGGCAGCAGCGGGATCACGACGCCGACGACCGGCACCACCAGCGACGCGACGAGCAGCGGCGTGCTCGGCCGGCTCCTCCAGAACGGCGACCGCCGCGTACGGATGACGAAGATGACGAGGGTCTGGGTCGCCAGCGACTCGATGAACCACCCTGTGCGGAATTCGGCGGCGTTCGCGTTCAACACTCCGAGCATCACGCCGAACGTCAAGAAGTCGAACACGGAGCTGATCGGCCCGAAGAACGCCATGAAGCTGCGGATGAAGCCGACGTCCCAGGCCGAGGGACGGGTGAGCATCTCCTCGTCGACGTTGTCGGTCGGGATCGTCATCTGCCCCGCGTCGTAGAGCACGTTGTTCAGCAGGATCTGACCGGGCAGCATCGGCAGGAACGGGAGGAACGCCGACGCCGCGGCCGCGCTG
>DATMUX010000759.1:0-2923 GCA_035563695.1 Acidimicrobiia bacterium | reverse complement strand
GCGGAAGGCCGGCGCCGGGCAGCGACGGCGCGAGCGGCAGATCGATGCCGAGGGTGCGCGCGGTGGTCGCGACGACGTTTTGCGCCGGGGCGGGAAGTGCCTGGGCGGCGGCCAGCCCGCCGGTCAACGGGAGGATGCCGACGACGGTCCCGGCCGCGACGCGAGCCGCGGTCCTGCGCAGGGTCGAGGCGGGCTGCGAGCTGCTCACGGCGGGCGCGAGTGCTTCGAGGACGGCGAGGACGTCGGTCTCGGTGAGGTCGCGCGTCCCGTCGAGCGGTCCGCAGATCGCCGCGAGGAGCTGAGCGGCGGGAGTCGACGGCGCGGCCGTGGGCGCGAGGTCTCGGCTGTTCGTGATGCCGAGCGACAGGGCCTGCCAGTCGATCGTCCCCGCGTCGTCGCCGGTCAACAGCTGCGTGATGTGCGGCACCGATTGGGGAGGGCTGAAGAGATAGCCCTGCATCTTGGTGCAACCGTGCTCGACGAGGAACTGGGCCTGCTCGGGGGTCTCGACCCCCTCGGCGACGATGTCGAGATCGAGGCCGCGGCCCAAGCCCAAGATCGCATCGATCACCGGCGCGGGGGTGTGCGCGTGCTTCACGCGCGAGACGAAGGATCGGTCGATCTTGAGCCGGTCGATCGACAAGTCGGCGAGGTAGCTCAATCCGGAGAAGCCCGTGCCGAAGTCGTCGATGGAGCACCGGACCCCGAGGTCTCGCAGCGCGGCCAACGCCGCGCTCGCCCGTTCGAGGTCGCGCATGAAGATCGATTCGGTGATCTCGAGCTCGAGGTTCGTTGCGTCGATCCCGTGCCGGGCCAGCGTCCCGGCCACGAACTCGACGACTCCCTCCTGCTGGAGTTGTCGCACCGAGATGTTCACGGCGAGGGGACGCGGCGCGATGCCGGCGTCGATCCAGCGGCGCGCTTGGGCGCACGCTTCGTCGAGCGCCCACTCGCCGAGCGCGACCACGAGTTCCGACTCCTCGGCAACGGGAACGAACACACCGGGCGGGATCATGCCCAGCTTGGCGTGCGACCAGCGGGCGAGTGCTTCGAGCCCGACGATGTTTCCCGACGTGAGATCGATCTGCGGCTGGTAGTGCAGCTCGAGACCACCGGCGGCGAGGGCGTTGCGCAGGCCCGATTCCACCGCGAGCGTCGTTTCCACTCGCAACGAGAACCCCGACGTGTAGAACTCGAATCCGTCGCGACTCGAAGCCTTCGCGCGATACATCGCGATGTCGGCGTGCTTCAGCAGCGTCTCGATGTCGGTGCCGTCGTCGGGATACATCGCGATCCCGATGCTGCTCCGCGTGTGCAGCTCACGATCGGCGATGACGAACGGCGCCGCGAACGCCTCGCTGATGCGCCGGGCCACGTGCACCACGTCGTCCTGGTGCCGGACGTCGCTGACCACCACGGTGAACTCGTCACCGCCGAGGCGGGCGATGGTGTCGGAGTCGCGCACCGTGGAACGCAAGCGCTCCCCGATCGCCTGCAGGAGCTGGTTGCCGATCGTGTGCCCCAACGTGTCGTTGATGACCTTGAACCGGTCGAGATCCAAGAACATCACCGCAACCTTGGAGCTCTCGCGCTGGGCCTGGGCGAAGGCCGTCGCCGCGCGATCCGCCAGCAGCGACCGGTTCGGGAGCCCCGTGAGCACGTCGTGCCGGGCGCGGTGCTCGGCGCGGGCCCGGCCCCGGATCTGGCGGATCAGGTAGACGACGAGCAGCAGCGGCAGGAGCGCCGACGCCGCGACGAGCGCCGTGACACCGGGCGACTCGCGGGTCGTCGGGAGCAGCAACAACGACGTCGGCGCGACGATCGCGACGGTGAGGTTCGCGGCCAGCTGAGCCACACCGAATCTCCGAGGCGCGGCGTCCACCGGCGCGAACGTGCGATCCAACGATGTGTGCAGCGCCGACGCGCCCCAGAGGAGGTACGCGCACAACGTCAGGCCGATGAGCGAGACGGGCGGAGCGCCCGAGCCGTCGAGCCTCGTTCCGACTTGTATTGCGTGAATGAAGAGCACCGCGACGAAGGCCGCGCCGAGGTAGCGGTACGCCGCGACCGGTTGGGCCGTGACGAACGCGAGGCGGCCGACGAGCCAGACCGCGACGACCCACACGGCCACGGGAATCAACGCCAGCGCGGTCCGCAGGTGATCGAATCCCTGCGCCGTCATCCAGGCCCACGCGACGTAATTGCAGGCTGCCGCGACGATGACGCCCTCGAGCAGCGCATCGAGCGCGCGTCCGGCCGCGTGCACCGCGATGAGGCGGACGAGACCGAAGCACACGAGCATGCCGCCCGCGACGCCGGCCCATGCGCTGATCGCCGACATCGGGGCCGTCCCCGACTTCGCGGTGCACGCAAGCGCCAGCGTGTTCGCCGCCATGAGTGCGAGCGCGGCCGCGATCGCGAACCAGGCGTGGCGCCACGGCGTGCTGTGTTGACGAAGGTGGCGGCGAAGACCGGCGCCGATCGAGATCAACGCGGTCACCAACACCGCGACGGCCGCGACGGCGGGGAGCGCAGCCGCCAGCCGCGTGACGCCGGCCACGCCGCAGAGGGCTCCGCCAACCTTCAGAATGCCGCGTTTCGGCGCAACCCGCGCGAGCGCTGTCCGCACGCCTGGCTCCGATCCAGGATCTCGTGGGGGACGCCGGGTTCGCCACTAGCTCCGCGCCGCCCAGGCGACCAACGTTCAGGCGGCGTTTCAATGCCTCGTCCACCGCCGTGTTCACGACGGTCCTGGTGTATCGACGCCGCGGCCTTCCCGGCTTGAGCGGCCGGTGCCGGCGCCGGGAGATCGGCGTTAGTGTCATCGCGTGCGAACGACCGCGGGGAAGGCGCTGGCCGTGTGCGCGGCGCTGCTGCTCGCGGGCGCGTGCTCCGCCGGTGGCTCGAGCCGCGCCCGCGCCCC
>DATMUX010000758.1:0-4432 GCA_035563695.1 Acidimicrobiia bacterium | reverse complement strand
GCGACGTCGAGCACTACGAATGCGACGAGCCGTTCCTCACGAGCCCCGACTTCGACGAGGCCGCCGCGGGACTCGACGCGTTCGAAGTCACCCGGTGGACGAACCGGTGGACCCCCGAACACCTGCGCTGGCGGCTCGGCCGCCCGCACGCGCGCTACCACGTGCACGTCTCCGACGACCTGTTCGCCGTGTCGACGCGCGACAAGCGATTCGGCGTGCCGGCCGCGGTGATCATGAAACTCCTCCCGCGTCGCCCGGCGACCGAGCCGATCTCGGCCCAGCGCCTGCTTACCGAGGTGTGCCGGGTGCACCGGGCCCCGTACGCGGTGTACTGCGGCTTCAATGCGCACGTATCAGTGCGCGGCGTCCGGCCGCCCCGGCGGTTGCAGCCCTCACCGCTGTACCTCATCCTGCGGTCGCTGCAACCCGACGTCGACCAAGCGAGCCTCGCGCTCGAGATCTACGAATTCCTCGACCAGGACGCCTACTGAGGCCGGCCTTCGCCACGATGGACGACGACGTCAACCAGCTCGCGATGACCCATCGGTTGCCCCGCGCGCGCGTCGTGAACCGGATCGAATACCTGACCGAGCTCGCGGCGGGGAAGCGGGTCGTGCACATCGGGTTCGCCGACGCGGGCTTCGCGTCGATGCAAGAAGCGTCGGGCACCTGGCTGCACGGGCATCTTGCGCAGGTAGCTGCGTACCTCGTGGGCGTCGACGTCGACGAGGCCGGGGTCGCCGAGGCGCGCCGCCGCGGCTTCGAGGCGTACGCGGTCGACTGCCGCAGGCCCGACGCGATCCGCGCCCTGGGGCTCCCGCCGGCCGATCTCGTGATCGCGGGCGAGGTCATCGAGCACCTCGACGAGCCCGGGCCGTTCCTCGACGGCGTGCACGCGTTCCTCGCTCCGGATCGAGGCGAGCTTGCCGTCACGACCCCGAACGCATCGGGGATCCTGAACGGCTTCGCGGCGCTCGTCGGCTACGAGATCAACCATCCCGATCACGTGATGATGTACAGCTGGCGCACGCTCGAGAACCTGCTCGCGCGGCACGGTTGGGAGATCGTCGCGACGAGGACGTTCGTCCCGACGATCAAGCGCTACCACAACAAGGGTGTGAAGATGCGGGTCCTCGCCGGGGGAGTGCGGACCGTGTTGTGGGCCGAGCGCACGATCGGCCGCATGTGGGCACCGTACGTGTCGGACGGGCTGATCGTCGTGACGCGTCAGACTTCGTCCGCGGGCGAGTCGTCGCGCGACTCGAGCCGCTCGACTTCGTAACGCAGCAGCGCGTTCTCCTCGGCGAGCGCCCGGGTGCGGTCCTCGAGGCGCGACAGCTCCCACGAGAAGTGCAGCGACAGCAACAGTAGGAAGCCGATCCCGCCGACGAACAGGAGCGACGGCACGTAGTAGACGCCGAGCCGGTCCGCGAGCCAGGTCAGGAGCCCGGGCGCCGCCGCGAGCACCACCAGAGCAACACCGACCGACAACCACAGCACCGAGTACTTCGCGCGGAGCTTGCGCTGGCGCACCATGCGGAGGATGAACACGAACACCGGGATCGCCAGGACGATCACCGCGACGTGCGCTCGTGTGCTCATGCCTCGCCGCTCTCGGCCCTGCGGGCCGGGCCGCTCGGGCCCCGCCTCGCTGCTCGGCTTCGCCTCGCGGTCGCTCGGCTCATGATTCCTCCATGACTTGGTGGCTCCGGCGGCGCACCGACGTGAGCAGCACGACGACGAGCCGCACGTAGTAGTACACGAGCTTGATCGAGCGCGTCGACGGCGCACCGCCGGTGCGGCCGCGCATGTTGACGGGGATCTCGTCGACGACGAAGCCGTGGTTGCACGCGAGCACGAGCGCCTCGACCGAGTCCATGTACTCGACGGGATACGTCTGCGCGAAGAATTCGAGCATCCGGCGCGAGAAGCCGCGGAAGCCCGAGCTGGTGTCGGTGAACCGTTGGTGCGTCAGGTGGTCGACGAGCCACTGCAGGATCTTCATACCGAGGCGGCGCACGCGGCCCACCTGGTAGGTCGGGGCGCCGCCGGACGCGAAGCGGCTGCCGACGACCATGTCGACCCCGTCGCGCAACCGGTCGAGGAGCGGCTCGAGCATGTCGGGGTCGTGCTGGCCGTCGGCGTCGAACTGGAACGCGAATTCGTAGTCGTGGCGGACCGCGTACTGGAAGCCGGTGCGGAGCGCCCCGCCGATGCCGAGGTTGTAGGGCAGTTCGACGACGGCGACGCCCGCGGCGCGGCTCACGGCCGCGGTCCGGTCGGTCGAGCCGTCGGAGATCACCACGACATCGTGCTCGGGCACGCGGGCGTGCAGCTCCTTCAGGACGTCGGGCAGCGAGGCTTCTTCGTTGTACGCGGGGATGATGACGATGGTGCGGGTCACGGTGTCGTCGCCGGGGTGGGGGCGGGCGTCGCTCCCGACGCGTGGGCGCGCCGTTGCAGCGGGCGCTCGATCAGGTAATAGGTCAGCGCGGCCGAGCCGACGGCGAGGAACACCGTCGAGATCAGCACGAACGGGAACACCCGGCCGCGGGACGGGTACGTATACAGCCCGAAGTCCTGGAGCTGCTTGATCCAGTCGAGGTGCCACAGGAAGATCCCGTACGAGATGATGCCGAGCCAGCGCAGCCATGCGCTCGACAGCACGCGCCGCCCGAGACCGCGCGTCCCGCCGAACGCGGCGGGGACGATGAGGCAGAGCGCGACGACAGCGTAGAGGGCGCGCACCAGGAGCTGTTGCGTGACGGTCTCGGGCGTCGTGAACGCGTTGTCGGGAAGGTCGAGGCCGAAGACGACGACGAGGTACGCGCCGGCGCCGACCGCCCACCACAGCCATGTGGGCTGCGCGACGCGGTGGAGCGCGCCGTGCAAGGTCGTGTGGTCGGCGACCGAGATCACGGCCAGGATCATCCCGAGCGCGAACAGGTAACCCTGCGCCGGGAGCCACACGCTCGCGACCGTGCCGTTGGGCCGGGTCGCCGCGAGCCACCAGGCGACGCCGAAGCTGACCAGCGCGATCACGCCGCACGTGGCAACCTCCGCGTGGATGCGGCGCGGTGCGCGCACCCGCCGCACGATCAGGCCGACGCCGAGCGCGACCACCGGCAGCAAGAGGTAGAAGGCGACCTCGGTCGTCAGGCTCCAGGTCTGCTGCATCCACTGGCCGCTGCGGACCCACGCGCTGGAGTACGTGTCGAGCAGCAGCCCGTGACGGGCAACAAGCGCGGGTGAGCTCATGTCGACGTTGTGGAACACGACGGTAACGAAGAGCAGCACGAACCAGTAGAGGGGCAGGATGCGGAGGAAGCGGCGCTCGTAGAACGAGCGGGTGCCGGCCGCGCGCTCGGCGCGAGCCGCGTCGCCGAGGTGGGCCCGGGCAAGCGGCCGGTACAGCAAGAGGCCGGAGAGCACGAAGAAGATCGGCACGCCGACGTCGCCGTGGCTGAAGAACTTCGCGGCCGCGCCCGTGCCGAAGCTGCCGGTGCGCGCCGAGGCGTGCAGTGCGAGCACACCGAACGCCGCGACGGCGCGGACCGAGTCGAGCATCGGGAAGTATCCGGGCCGCGCGCGCGGAAGCGTTGCCGGCGCGGCGACCTGCGCCGGGTCCGGGAGCGCGGTCTCGGTCATCGATCGGCTCCTGCCGCGGCACGCGTGCGGGGATTCTTCAAGCGCAGGAAGTGCCGTTCGACGACGTAGTAGCTGAGCGACGCGAACACGAGACACAACGCCAGCGTGCCGAAGTAGAGCACGAAGAAGTTGCCTCGGCCTCCGTAGATCGTGTTGCCGTGCGGGTAGAGGTGCGCGTACAGCTTGTCGAGGATGGCGAGGTGGATGAGGTAGATACCCAGCGAGACCGTGCCGACGTAGACGAGTACCGGGTGGCGCAGCACCGCGCGGAGCCGGCCCTTGGTTTGATCGCCGAACATCGCCGGTGCGAGCAGCAACAGGCCGATGATGCCGTACGCGAAGTAGCGCAACACGTACTCGCCGTTGAACACGTACGGCTTCGCGGGCGATGCCACGCGCGAGATCGCGAGGAACAGCACTCCCGCGATGCCCCACGCAAGCCCGGGCCGGTCGCCGAGCGCGACGAGCGGGCGGGGAAGCGGCCGGCCGAGCTGGTGCGCGGCCGACAGCGCCGCCATCGCCATACCTATCGCGAGGATGTCGATCCAGGCCGGCAGCACGAGCGCGCCCTGCGCCTGCCACGACGGATGCGCGAGCGAGAAGTAGGCACGGAAGCCGGTCCCGATCGCGAACAACACCGCGCTGCCGATCAACGCGATGCGCACCCGTCCCGCCAGCTCACGGTGCTTGCCGAGCCGCCGGATGACGAGCGCGTACACGGGCAGCAGGAGATAGAACATGACCTCGACCGTCAGGCTCCACTCCTGCCGGATGGGGCTGGTGT
>DATMUX010000757.1:0-2630 GCA_035563695.1 Acidimicrobiia bacterium | reverse complement strand
GCCCGCCGTACTCGCTCGGCCATGACACGACTGCGTAGCGCGCGTCGAACAGCTCGCGTTCCCACGCCAGATGCCGCGTGAACCCTTCGCGCGTGTCGCCCGACGGCAACGGCGGCCCGGGCACGTGGGCTTCGAGCCACGCGCGGCACTCGGCCCGGAACCGCTCTTCGCCGGGGCTGAACGTCAGGTCCATGGAGGTCGCGGATGGTAGTTGTCGTGTGCGCTCACGGACCGACCCGAGACGGCACGCCGGGCTCGGGTCATCGTGGAGGCCTCCGTTGCGTCGGCGGGCTAGTTTCGCTGCATGCCCAGCGATCTGACCCTCAAGACCATGAACGCCGTGCACCGCGGCCTGCTGAAGGTCAGCTTCGGCCACTTCGGCTGGGACCTGGCGCGCATGCCGGTGCTGGAGCTCACCACGGTCGGCCGCAAGAGCGGCGAGCCTCGTTCGGTGATGCTGACATCGCCGCTCCAGGAGGGCACGACGATCGTCATCGTGGCCTCGCGCGGCGGCGACGACCATCACCCGGCCTGGTTCCTGAACCTGCGCGATCACCCCGACGTCGAGGTCGCATACAAGGGGCAGCCGAAGCAGCCCATGCGCGCCCGCGTCGCGAACAGTGAGGAGCGGGCCCGCATGTGGCCACTCGTGACCGCGAAGTACAAGAACTACGCGGGGTACCAGGACAAGACGACGCGCGAGATCCCGCTGGTGCTCCTGGAGCCGGTGAGCACGACCGGCTGAGCGGCGACCGGCCGCCATGGCAGGAATCGTCCGGATCTTGTCGTTGCTGCCGCGGACGCGATCCCGCACAATGGCTCCATGCCCCGGCGGATCGTGTTCGTGGCCTACCCGCGCATCACCGCGCTCGACCTCGTCGGACCACACGAGGTGCTCGGAGCCGCGGGCGGGTACGAGCTGATCATCGCCGCCCGCGCGCCGGGCCCGATCGCGACGACGCGAGGACCCGAGATCGTCGCCCCGCGTGCGCTCGCTTCCCTACGCGGGGCCGTCGACACGGTGATCGTCGTCGGCGGGGAGGGCGCCGGGGTCGCGTCGAAGGACGCGGAGCTCGTCCGCGCCGTGCGCGCCCTGGCCCGCCGCAGCGATCGGATCGCGTCGGTATGCACCGGCGCGCTGGTGCTCGCGGCCGCCGGCCTGCTCGACGGCCGGCGCGCCACGACCCATTGGAACGCGTGCGACCTCCTCGCTCGCAACTACCCGAAAGTCACGGTCGAGCGCGATCCGATCTTCGTGCGCGACGGCAACGTGTGGACGTCGGCCGGCGTGACCGCGGGCATGGACCTCGCCCTCGCACTCGTCGCCGAGGACCAGGGTCGCGACGTGGCGCTGCGCGTGGCGCGCCGGCTCGTCATGTACGTGCAGCGCCCGGGCGGTCAGGCGCAGTTCAGCGCGCAACTCGCGGCCCAGTCGGCGGGACGCGATCCGCTGCGCGAGCTGCAACGCTGGATCGGCGAGCATCCCGAGCTCGACCACAGCGTCGAGGCGCTGGCGCACCGCGTCGCGATGAGCCCCCGCAACTTCGCGCGGGTGTTCCGCGCCGAGGTTGGCTGCACTCCGGCGGTATACGTCGAGCAGGTGCGCGTCGAAACCGCGCGCCGCCTGCTCGAGACGACGTCACTGGCCGTCGACGACATCGCCGCTTCGGCCGGTTTCGGCACTTCCGAGACGTTGCGGCGCGCCTTCGCCCGCCGCGTCGGTGCCAACCCGACCGCCTATCGAGACCGGTTCCGCTCGCTCGCCTCCTGAGGAGATCGCATGAACATCGTGTGCCTGCTGTTAGACGGCATCACCGCGCTCGACATCGTCGGGCCCTACGAGGTGTTGCAGCGCCTGCCCGATGCCGACGTGAGGTTCACGGCGCACACCGCGGGTCCGGTGCGCACCGACAACGGCTTTCTCGCGCTCGTCGCCGATCACGCGCTCGCCGACGTGACGAGTGCCGACGTGCTCGTCGTGCCCGGCGGATTCGCGACTCGTGCCCTCGAGCACGACTCGGCACTGCTCGAGTGGATCCGCGCCATCGATGCGACCTCGACGTGGACGACGTCGGTCTGCACCGGATCGATGCTGCTCGCCGCCGCCGGGCTGCTCGCGGGGAAGGAGGCGACGTCGCACTGGGCGTCGCTCGAGCGCCTGCGCGAGTACGGCGCGATACCGACGCACCGGCGCGTGGTCGAGCAGGGCAAGATGGTGACCGCGGCCGGAGTGTCGTCGGGGATCGACATGGCGCTCACGCTCACGGCCCGGATCGTGGGCGACGAGTACGCGCAGGGAGTGCAGCTCGGCATCGAATACGACCCCCAACCGCCGTTCGACGCGGGCTCGATCGACAAGGCGCCCGCGCCGGTGGTCGAACGCCTGGCAGCGATGTACGCGGGACGGGGACTCTCGAGCTAGCGGGAAGCGCTCGGAGAATCGGCCGTCTGCCCCTCGACCGAGTCGCCGTCCGGCCGATTGCTAGGGCGTGGAGTACTACCCGCGCCTCGCCCGAGCACTGCTCGACAGCGGCGATCAGCCCGCCACCGTCGCACGATTCCTGCGTGTCGAGTACGGCCTCGACTCCGATCAGGCCAAGGCCGCCCTGGTCCTCGCCCGGCATCTCGCC
>DATMUX010000756.1:0-4144 GCA_035563695.1 Acidimicrobiia bacterium | reverse complement strand
CGGGCAACTCCTGTGACGCGACGTTCACGCCGGCGAAGGCTACTCAGCATCCTGCTGGCCGTCTCGGGCCGAGTGGCCCTAGGTTGGTGGATGCCGTCCCGTCACGATGGGCAGCACACGTTGGCAGCACATTGGAGGTCGTCGTGAAGGCCACACCTTGAGAGTCGTCGTGGCGCTCGGTGGCAATGCACTGTTGCGGCGCGGACAGCCGATGACCGTTGAGAACCAACGCGAGAACGTCCGGACGGCGTGCGACCACATCGCCCCGATCGCCGAGCAGCACGAGCTCGTGATCTCGCACGGCAACGGTCCGCAGATCGGGCTCCTCGCGCTCGAAGAGGCGGCGTACGAAGATGTGCCCGACTCGCCACTCGACGTGCTCGGCGCGGAGACGCAGGGGATGATCGGGTACCTCGTCGAGCAGGAGCTCGGTAACCGGCTCCCGTTCGAGAAGCCGCTCGCGACCCTGCTCACGATGATCGAGGTCGATCCCGCCGATCCTGCGTTTGCGAACCCGACGAAACCGATCGGACCGTTGTACGCGGCCGGCGAGGCCGAGAAGCTCGCGGCCGAACGCGGCTGGACGTTCAAGGCCGACGGCGACAGCCTGCGGCGCGTCGTGCCGTCGCCCGTGCCGCGCCGGATCTTCGAGCACCGGCCGATTCGGTGGTTGCTCGAACGCGGCGCGGTCGTGATCTGCGCAGGTGGTGGCGGCATTCCCACCGCGTACCGGCCCGAACGGCAGCTGGCCGGCATCGAGGCGGTCATCGACAAGGATCACGCGAGTGGGTTGCTCGCGCGCGACATCGACTCCGACATCTTGATCATGGCCACCGACGCGCCGGCCGTGTTCCTGGGCTTCGGAACGCCCGACCAGCGGGCCATCGCCCAGGCCCATCCCGACGCGCTCCAGCCCGAGCACGAGTCGGAGTTCCCGGCCGGTTCGATGCTGCCGAAGGTGCGCGCCGCGTGCGACTTCGCGCGCGCGACCGGCAAGCCCGCGGCGATCGGAGCCCTGTCCGACATCGACGCGATGCTCACGGGTGCCGCGGGAACGCGCGTCACCACCGAGATCGCGGGCATGCAGTTCGCCCCGAGATAGCGCTCACATTCACGTTAGGAGGAGGCCGCCATGGCGTTCGGAGTGCATTCCGAGGTCGGCAAGCTGCACAAGGTCATGGTCCACCGCCCGGGCCTCGAGCACAGCCGCCTGACGCCGTCGAACGCCGAGGACCTGCTCTTCGACGACGTCCTGTGGGTCGCGCGCGCCAAGGCCGAGCACGACATGTTCGTCGAGGCGATGCGCGACCGCGGCGTCGAGGTGTTCCTCGCCGAGCAGCTGTTGGCCGAAGCGCTGGTGAAGCCCGAGGTCAAGGACTGGGTCTGCGCGCACGTGCTCAACGAGCGGCAGGTCGGCATCACCGCGTCGCAGCGCGCCCGCGCGTGGGTCGAGACCGCCGACCCCGCGCAAGTCGCCGACTTCCTCATCGGCGGCATCACCAAGGCCGACGTCGAACAGGACGTCGGACTCGTCTGGGAGTCGGCCGACCCGACGAGCATGCTCCTGCCGCCGCTGCCCAACTTCTTGTTCCAGCGCGACCCGTCGTGCTGGATCTTCGACGGTGTCACGCTGAACCCGATGACCAAGCCCGCGCGCAAGCCCGAGACCATGATCGTCGAGGCGATCTACCGCTTCCATCCGATGTTCGCGGCGGCGCAGTTCCCGATCTGGCTCGGCGGATCCGACGATGACTGGGGCCGGTGCCACGTCGAGGGCGGCGACGTGCAACCGATCGGCAACGGCACGGTGATGATCGGCATGGGCGAACGCACGACCCCGCAGGCGGTGCTGTGGATCGCACGCTCGTTGTTCCGCGCGGGCTCGGCGAAGCAGGTGCTCGCGGTGCACCTGCCGAAGTCGCGGAGCTACATGCACCTCGACACGGTCATCACCATGTGCGACCGCGATCTCGTGACGCTTTTCCCCCAGGTCGTCTACGGCGCCCGCACCTGGGCGATCCGCCCGGGCAACTCGGCCGACGACCTCGTCGCCGAGGAGCAGCCGGGAACGCTGCCGGAACTGATGGCGAAGGCGCTCGGTGTCGGCACGATGCGCGTCATCGAGACCGGCGGCGATGCGTTCGAGGCCGAGCGCGAACAGTGGGACGACGGCAACAACGTCGTCGCGCTCGAGCCGGGCGTCGTGGTCGCCTACGAGCGCAACACGGGGACGAACACCGCGCTGCGCAAAGCCGGGATCGAGGTCATCACGATCGAGGGCTTCGAGCTGGGCCGGGGCCGCGGCGGCTCGCACTGCATGACCTGCCCGCTCGAACGCGATCCCGCGTTCTGAACAGGAGACACTCATGTCGTACAACCTGCGGAATCGCAGCTTCGTCAAGGAGATCGACTTCGAACCGCGCGAGCTGCGGTTCCTGCTCAAGCTCTCCGAAGCGCTGAAGCTGGCGAAGTACGCCGGGACGGAGACCAAACGACTCGCAGGCAAGGAGATCGCGCTGATCTTCGAGAAGACGTCGACGCGTACTCGTTCCGCGTTCGAGGTCGCGGCCTTCGACCAGGGCGCGCACGTGACGTACCTCGATCCGTCGGGCTCGCAGATGGGTCACAAGGAGTCCGTCGCCGATACGGCGCGGGTGCTCGGTCGCATGTACGACGCGATCGAGTACCGCGGCGACACACAGGCCCACGTCGAGGAGCTCGCGGCGAACGCCGGAGTGCCCGTCTACAACGGCCTCACCGCCGAGTGGCATCCCACCCAGATGCTCGCCGACTTCCTCACGATGTACGAGGCGAGCACGAAACCGTACGACGGCATCGCCTACGCCTTCGTCGGCGACTGCCGGTTCAACATGGGTCGCTCCCTGCTGGTGATGGGTGCGCTCATGGGGAGCGACGTACGCATCGCGGGACCGAAGGAGCTGTGGCCGCCCAAGGACGTCACCGATCTCGCCCACGAGATCGCGCAGCGCACCGGGGCACGGGTCACGATCACCGACGATCCGCGCGCCGCCGTCTCGGGCGTCGACTTCATCCACACCGACGTGTGGGTGTCGATGGGCGAGGCGAAGGACGTGTGGAGCGAACGGGTGCGATTGCTGACGCCGTACCAGGTCAACGCCGACCTCGTCGCCGCGACCGGGAACCCGAAGGTCAAGTTCATGCACTGCCTGCCGGCGTTCCACGATCCGAACACGACCGTGGGTCGCGAGATCATGGAGCACACGGGCATGACCAGCGGGCTGGAAGTGACGGGTGAAGTGTTCGAGTCGCCGGCGAGCATCGTGTTCGACCAGGCCGAGAACCGCCTGCACACGATCAAGGCGATCCTCGTCGCCACACTCGGCTCGTGACGACCGACCGGCCCGTGCACGCGAGGTTCGACGGATCCAACCGCCAATCGAGAGGAAGACGATGATCGACGAGGTCGGCTACCGGTGGGTGAAGTTCGCATCCATCGTGTTGTTCTTCGCGGGTGTGCTGCGCATCTTCGACTCGATCTGGGCGTTCGGCTACAGCGGGCCGCTGCCGCAGACGTTGAAGCACGCGCTCTTCGGCGATTCGATCACGACGTACGCGTGGTTGTGGCTGATCACCGGCGTGATCCTGATAGGTGCCGGCATCAGCGTGCTCTACCTGTCGACCCTCGGACGCCTGATCGGCATCGTCGCGGCGATCGTCGGCGGGCTCGGCGCGATGACGTGGATGCCGTACTACCCCGTGTGGTCATTGCTCTACATCGGCCTGGCGCTCCTCGTGATCTACGCGCTCACGGTGTACGGAGGCCTGTCGGGCCGCCAGCTCGCGACCTGACGTCGTTCGCGCCGTTCACGTCGCAGGCTGCAGCGACGTCAGCGCCCACGATCCGTTCTCGGTGTAGGTGATCGTGCCCAACGGCGACGGTGTCTTCAGCTCGTACCGACGCGACGACCGCAACGGCAGACCCGTGTCCGCCGCGAACCACCATTCCTCGTCGATCTCACCCTTCTGCGCGCCGGTCAGGATCTGCCGGCGCGTCTGGTGGATCGCCCGAACCGGCGCGCCGCCGATCGTGAGCGTTTGCGTGCCCACGATCGTCGCGGGTCCGGCCGCGGTGCTCGTGCCCGGGACGGCGGTGTTGGTACCG
>DATMUX010000755.1:0-4028 GCA_035563695.1 Acidimicrobiia bacterium | reverse complement strand
CGCGGCTGGGACGTGCCCCGTATCGCGCGCGCGTTCATCGAGCTGATGGCCCAGCTCGGCTATTCGCGATACGGCGCGCAGGGCGGCGACTGGGGCGCGCAGGTCGCGACGCGCATCGGCGCGCTCGACCCGCAACACTGCGCGGCCATCCACGTCAACATGCCGATCGCCGACCGGCCCGACGAGCCGCTCCCCCTGTCGGAGGACGACAAGGCCGGCCTGGCCGCGATGCAGCGTTTCCAGCGCGAGGAGTCGGGCTACGCCGTCGAGCAGTCGACGAAGCCTCAGACGCTCGGCGCCGCGCTCAACGACTCACCCGCCGGCCTGCTCGCGTGGATCGTGGAGAAGTTCCGGACGTGGAGCGACTGTGACGGCCACCCCGAGAACGTGTTCACCCGCGATCAGCTGCTCACGAACGTGATGGTCTATTGGGTGACGCAGACGATCACGTCGTCCGCGCGCCTGTACTGGGAGCACATGCACAGCCGTGAGGCGCAGGTGCCCGTGACGGTGCCCACGGGCGTGGCGCGCTATCCCAAAGAGGTGCTGCGCTACCCGCGCTCGTGGGTGGAGCAGCGCTACAACGTGGTCCACTGGTCCGACATGCCCCACGGCGGCCACTTCGCCGCCATGGAACAGCCCGAGCTGTTCGTCGACGACCTGCGCGCCTTCTTCCGCGCCGCCGGCAGATGACTACCGACGATCTGTTCCTGCCGGACCCAGAGCCGCGCGCGGTGAAGTACACAGTGATCTCGGTCGACGACCACGTCGTCGAGCCACCGCACACCTTCGAGGGGCGGTTCCCCGCCGCTCTGCAGGAGCGTGCACCGCGCATCGTCGAAACACGCTCGGGCCATCAGGTCTGGGAGTTCGAAGGCCGACGCTACACGCAGGTCGGAATGAATGCGGTCGCGGGACGCCGCCCCGAGACCGTGAAGCTGGAACCATTCCGCTTCGAGCAGATGCGCCCCGGCTGCTACGACGTCGACGCACGCGTGCGCGACATGGATATCAACGGTGTGTGGGCGTCGCTCAACTTTCCGTCGCAGATCAGCGGCTTCTGCGGCAGCGTGTTCTTCGGTGTGGACGACCACGAGCTCGGTCTCGCATGCGTCCGCGCATGGAACGACTGGCTGTTCGAGGAGTGGTACGAGCGCTACCCCGAGCGCATCGTCCCGCTCGGTATCACGTATCTCACCGACGCGACGCTCGCCGCAGCCGAGATACATCGCAACGCGGCGCGCGGGTTTACGTCGGTCACGCTTCCCGAACGGCCCCACGCGCTCGGTCTGCCGTCGCTGTGGGACCGCGATCACTGGGACCCGATCATCGAGGCGTGCGTCGACACCGACACAGTCATCTCGTTGCACGTCGGCAGCTCGGGAATCCACCCCTACCCGGAAGGTGCGCCGAGAAGCCAGCTCGGGGCGACGCTGTTCGGCCAGCTGTCGATGAGCGCCTGCGCGGAGTGGCTCTGGTCGGAGTACCCAGCGCGCCATCCCGGGCTCGCGATCGCGCTGAGCGAGGGCGGCATCGGCTGGGTCGCGATGTTGCTCGATCGCCTCGACTACATCGTCGATCGTTCGAGCTATGGCCTCGGCTGGTCGGAGCGCCCGGCCGACGTCGTGAAGCGCAACTTCTGGTTCTGCACGCTCGAGGACCCGTCCACGATCGAGACACGGCACCGCATCGGCGTGGAAAACATCATGCTCGAGGTGGACTACCCACATGGCGACACGACGTGGCCGGACACGCAGCACGTGATCGAGCAGGCGTGGGGGCACGTTCCGGCCTCCGAGCTGCGAGCCATGTGTTGCGAGAACGCGGCCGCGCTGTACCGGCATCCGCTGCCGCCGGTGGTGCTCCCGTCAGGCGCCTGAGCGCCTACGCGTCGTCTCCGACGCGCGCCCGAGCGCCCTCGTCAGCACGGCGTACACCAGGTTGCCGTAGGGCCACTGCGTCACGACTTTTCCGGTCGGCGACGTGAAGTAGTTCCGGCTCATCGTCCACGACGTGCCTTCCATCTTCGACTGCAGCCACCGGTACCAACGCTCTTCGAAGGTCGGCTTCACCTCGATTGCCGTGACCCGCTGCCGCATCATGCGTTTGACGGCGCGCACGGCGTACGCGGCCTGCGCTTCGAGCATCGTCACGATCTCGCCGCCGTTCGTGCCCGGCCCGTACAGCATGAAGAAGTTCGGGAAGCCGGGCACCGTGATCCCGAGGAACGCACGCGGCTCGCCGGCCCAGTGCTCCTGTAGCGTCCGGCCGCCGCGGCCGACGACCCGAAGCCGCGCCAGGTAGTTCGCCGGCTGGAAACCCGTCGCCATCACGACGACGTCGACCGGGCGCTCGACGCCATCCGAGTCGACGATCCCCGTGCGCGTCACCGACGCGACCGCCTTGGGGACGAGCTCGACATTGTCCTTCTTCAGCGCCGGATAGAAGGTGCTCGCGAAGATGGGACGCTTCCCCGGGTACGGGTAGTTCGGCGTTACCGCTTCCTGCAGCTCGGGAAGGTCGGCGAACTGGCGCGCGATGTACTTCCGGCACACTTGCTCGCGCGCGGCGTTCACCTTCGTGCCCGGCCGGAACAGCTTCCCGCGCCACACGTTCTTCTCGAGGAGGTAGCGCAGCCGTAGCCGCTCCCGCCGGCGCCGCCACGAGTTCGCGAACGCGGCGCGCTCGTCGTCGGTGAGGTCGCGCTCGCCCTTGGGCAGGACCCAGCCGGGCTCGCGCTGGAACACGTAGAGCTGCCGCACGATCGGTTGGATCGCGGGCACGATCTGCGTGGCGGTCGACCCGGTCCCCACGACCGCGACCACCTTGCCGCTCAAATCGTGCTCATGCTCCCAGCGCGCGGTGTGGAACTTCGGACCGGTGAACTCGTCGAGCCCGGGCCAGTCGGGATACCGCGGCACGTTGAGGAAGCCGACGCCGCTCACGAGCACCTGGCACTCGTCGACCGTGCCGTCGTCGAGTGCCACCGACCAGAAATGCCGCTCGTCGTCCCACGTCGCCGACTCGACGGTCACCCCGAGCCGCAGATGCGGTCGCAGACCGAACTCGTCGACGGTCTCCTCGAGGTACTTCTGCAGCTCCGCTTGCCGGGCGTGCGTGCGCGTCCAGGCATACGGCTTGAACGAGAAGCAGTAGAGCTGCGAACCGACATCGACCTCGGCGCCGGGATACGTGTTGTCCCACCACGTTCCGCCGATCCCGAGGGACGACTCGTAGATCGTGAACGTGCGGATGCCGGCGTCGAGCAGCTTCACACCCGCCGCGATCCCGCCGAATCCCGCGCCGACGATCACGACGCGCGGCGCGCCGGTCGGCTTCACTGCTCCTCGAGCGCCGCCGCGTGGCGCATCGCCGCGACGACGCCACCGTCGACGAGCAGATCGATTCCCGTAATGAACGAGGCCGCGGGGCTCACGAGGAACTCGACGGCCGCGGCGATGTCGTCGGGTGTGCCGAGCCGGCGGCAGCCCGACAGGTCGAGCATGCTCCGCATCACGTCGCCGAACGGTCCCGCGAGCTCGGCGTGACCCATCGGCGTCGCGATGATGCCCGGGCTGATCGACACGACCCGCCCACCCCGGCGTCCCCACACGACGGATGCGGCCTCCACCCGGGCTTGGTTCGCGCGCTTGGCGAGACCGTACGCCGTGCCCGGCTCCATCGTCGCCGGATCGAGCATCGCGAGGGTGTGGAGTGCGTCGGTGGGTGTCGTGGCGAGGAGGTGCAGCGCGGCGGCGTCGACCGGCGTCATCGTGCCCGCCATGCTCGCGATGCACACCGCGACGGTGCCTGGCCGGACGAGCGGCGCGAACGCGTCGAGGACGCGCGCCGTGCCGATGACATCGACAGCGACGATCTGCTCGGGCGTGGCCTGCACGGGCGAGACGCCCGCGGTGTGCACCACGGCCCGGATGGCGCCGAGCCCGGCCGCGGTCGCGGCGAGCGTCGCGACGTCGTCCGCGGACGACACGTCGGTGCGCACGGCGTGCACATCGTGGCCCGCGGCC
>DATMUX010000754.1:0-2007 GCA_035563695.1 Acidimicrobiia bacterium | reverse complement strand
GTGCCCGCCGCACGAGCTCGTGCGCCGCGGCGTCGGCTACGTCCCGCAGATGCGCAACGTGTTCTCCGCGCTCACGATCGAGGAGAACCTGCGCATGGGCTGCTACCTGGCACCGCACGCGTTCCACGAGCGGCGCGACGACATCCTCACGTTGTTGCCCCGGTTGGGCGAGAAGCTCTACCAGCGCGCGGGGTCGCTCTCGGGAGGCGAGCGGCAGATGCTCGCGATGGCCCGGGCCCTCATGATGGAACCGTCGGTGCTGCTCCTCGACGAGCCGTCCGCCGGGTTGTCGCCGATGATGCAGGACGACGTGTTCGACCGGATCGTCAACATCAACGGTGCCGGGGTGTGCGTGCTCATGGTCGAGCAGAACGCGCGCCGGTGTCTCGAGATCGCGCACCGGGGTTACGTGCTCGACCAGGGTCGCAACGCGTACACGGGAACGGGAGCCGAGCTGCTCGCCGACGAGAAGGTCATCGAGTTGTACCTCGGGACCCTCGCGCGCGCCGAGGCCCGGGGCGATGCCCCGGGCCTCCACGACGGTTGAACCGAATCGGCCGAATCAGCTCGCGGTGATCTTGATCTGCGCGACGCCGGTGATGTTGTTCGGCTTGCCCTTGGCGTCGTACGACCACACGTCGTACACGCCCTCGTTCGGCTCGTGGGTATTGGTGAGGTCGACAGGACCGGAAGCGCCCGAGTAGTCGATGTCGGTGCCCGACTTCAACAGGTCGGAGCACTGCTTGTAGGTGAAGCACTTCGTGCCACCCGAGCTGACGTCGATCATCTTGTCCCTGATCTTCGCCGGGTCGTCGGAACCCGCGGCCTGGGCCGCCAGCGCGATCAGGATCGTGCAGTCGTAGTAGTACGACGAGAAGATCGTGTCGATACCCGTCTTCTTGAACGCGGCGATGAACGGGCTCTGGACGCCGTTCGGAGCAGCCGCCGGTGCGGTTCCCTTGATGCCCTCGACGACCGCCGGGTTCGAAGGATCGACACCCTTGTAGAACGTCGAGCCCTGCATGCCGTCCGCCGTGTAGATCTGCACCTGCTTCGGGCCCACGTTCTGGGCGATCATCTCCTTGACGATCTTGCCGCCGTCGTCGTTGAAGCCGATGACCACGATCGCGTCGGCGCCCTTGCCGGCGACCTTGGCGACGTCGGCCTTGAAGTCGGATGACTTCGGGTCGTACGCGGCGTTGACGATGACGTCGGCCCCGCCGGCCTTCAACGCCTTCTCGAGCGATCCTCCGAAGCCCGTGCCGTACGCGTCGTTGCGGACCAGGATCGCGACCTTGTGCTTGTTGTCGTTGAGGATCAGCTGCGCGAGCGCCGGGCCCTGCAGGTTGTCGGACGGTGCCGTACGGAAGTAGTAGCCGCCGGCGGCACCGCCGGGTACCGACAGTGCCGCGGACGTGTTCGATCCGGAGCACGTGACGACGCCGTCGGTCTTGATCTTGTCGAGGATGCCCTCCGCGGTGCCCGACGATGCCGGCCCGACGATGGCGTCGACCTTGTCGGTCGTCACCAGCGTGTCGAGCGAGCTCGATGCGACGTCGGGGCTGGTGCCGTCGTCGGCTGACTTCAACACGACGGGCTTGCCGTTCACGCCGCCGGCCGCGTTGATCTCGGTGACCGCCATCTGGACCGGAACCGACAGCGATTTGAAGATCGCCGAGAGGTCGCCCGACTGCGGCAACAACGCGCCGATCGTGAGCTGGCCGTTGACGTTGCCCCGCGAGTTCGACGCGGCCGTGGTGTTCGATCCGCTCGAGCTCTTGCTGCTGCTGCCGCACGCGGCGGCCCCCACTGCCATCACTGTGACGAGGGCGATTGCGCCCCAACGATACGTACGAGCCATGAGTGTGGTCTCCCCCGGGATTCGTGGCGAGCGGAAACATAGCTCCGAAAACCCCGAGATGGTGTCCACCCGGCGCGCAGCCGATGCTCACGGCTCGGGCACCGCGCTCCATTCGAGCTCGGGCACCGCGACCCCGGTCGGCCGGG
>DATMUX010000753.1:0-3951 GCA_035563695.1 Acidimicrobiia bacterium | reverse complement strand
TCGAACAACGCCTGGGGCCTCGAGACGCGATTGGTGCACGCGGGCGCCGCCCCCGACCCAGCCACGGGCGCGCGGGTGACGCCCATCTACCAGACGACGTCCTTTGTCTTCCGCGACACGGCCCACGCCGCGGCCCTCTTCGGGCTCGAAGAGCTGGGCATGATCTATTCGCGGATCATGAACCCCACGCAGGAGGCGTTCGAGTTGCGCATGACCGCGCTCGAAGGAGGCGTCGGTGCGCTCGCCACCGCGAGCGGCCAGGCCGCCCAGACGATCGCGCTGCTCAACCTCGCCGAGAACGGCGGCCACATCGTGTCGAGCGCGTCGCTCTACGGCGGCACCTACAACCAGCTGCACTACACGTTCCCGAAGCTCGGGATGGACGTGACCTTCATCGACGACCCCGACGACCTCGACGCGTGGAAGAAGGCGATCCGCCCGAACACCAAGGCGTTCTACGGTGAGAGCATCGGCAACCCCAAGGGCGACATCTTCGACTTCGAGGGCGTGGCGAAAGTCGGCCACGATGCCGGCATCCCCCTCGTGATCGACAACACGCTCGCGAGCCCGGCGCTGCTGCGGCCGCTCGAGTACGGCGCCGACGTCATCGTGCACAGCGCGACGAAGTTCATCGGCGGGCACGGCACGTCGATCGGCGGGATCATCGTCGACGGCGGGCATTTCGACTACGAGGCGACGGGCCGGTTCCCGAACTTCACCGAACCCGACCCCAGTTACCACGGCCTCGTGTTCGCGCAGCTCCCGCCCGAGCTGTTCCCGGCGCGCTACATCCTGAAGTGCCGCCTGCAGTACCAGCGCGACCTCGGCGCCGCGATCTCGCCGTTCAACTCGTTCTTGTTCCTGCAGGGCCTGCAGACGCTCAGCCTGCGGATGGAGCGCCACTCGCAGAACGCGCTCGCGGTCGCCAAGTGGCTCGAGGCGCGCGACGAGATCAGCTGGGTCGTGTACCCGGGCCTCGAGTCGAGCAAGTGGTACGGGCGGGCTCAGAAGTACCTGCCGAACGGGCAGGGCGCGATCATCGCCTTCGAGCTGAAGGGCGGCGTCGAGGCCGGCAAGAACTTCATCGACAACCTCGAGCTGTTCAGCCATCTCGCGAACGTCGGCGACGTCCGCAGTCTCGCGATCCACCCGGCGAGCACGACGCATCAGCAGCTCGAGCTGAGCGAGCAGCTGAGCACCGGCGTCACGCCCGGACTCGTGCGCCTGTCGGTCGGCATCGAGACGCTCGACGACATCCTCGCCGATCTCGATGCCGGATTGCGGGCCGCGAAGTCGTCGTGATCCGTCGCCCACCGGCGCCCGCCGTGGTGACGTGAGCCTCACGTGAGCGAGCCCGAGCCCATTCCGGTCACGGGTGCATGGCGCCCCGGTGATCCGCCGGGGCGCCGCCGGTTCCTGACGCTGTTCGAAGATCGCCCGCTGCCGCTGCGCGCCGGCGGAACCTTGTCGCCGATCACCGTCGCGTACGAGACGTGGGGCACGCTGAACGCCGACGCGTCGAACGCGGTGCTCGTGCTCCACGCGCTGACCGGCGACAGTCACGCGACCGGTCCGGTCGAGCCGGGTCACTTGCAGCTCGGATGGTGGAATCCCGTGATCGGTCCGGGCCGGGCGATCGACAGCGACCGGTTCTTCGTCGTGTGCCCGAACGTGCTCGGCGGCTGCCAGGGTACGACCGGACCGTCGTCGCCCGACCCGGCGACCGGGCGGCCCTACGGGTCGCGATTCCCCGTCACGACCATTCGCGATCAGGTCGATGTCGAGGCCGCCCTCACCGACGCGCTCGGGATCGACGCGTGGTACGCGGTCGTCGGCGGCTCGATGGGCGGTCAGCGCGTCGTGGAGTGGACGGTGAAGTACGCGCGTCGCGTCGCGCGCGCCGTCATCATCGCTTGCGGTGCGGCCGCGACGGCGGAGCAGATCGCATTGTGCTCGTTGCAGATCCGCGCCATCGAGGCCGACCCGTACTTCCACGGCGGCGACTACTACGACCTGCTCGAGGGTCCGTGGCGGGGCATGTCGATCGCGCGCGGCGTCGGCCAGGTGAGCTACCGATCGGAAGAGGAGCTGCAGCAGCGGTTCAACCGGGGCCACCAGAACGACGAGCACCCGTTCGAGGGCGGTCTGTACACCGTCGAGTCGTACCTCGAGTACCACGGCGACAAGCTCGCCCGCCGCTTCGATGCCAACTCGTACATCGCGCTGTCGCGGGCGATGAACCATCACGACGTGGGCCGCGCCCGCGGCGGGGCCGCCGAAGCCCTCGCCCGGGTGATGGCCGAGGTCACGATCGCGGGCATCTCGAGCGACCGGCTCTACCCGCTGCGGCTCCAGCACGAGCTCGCCGACCTCATCCCGCGCAACAAAGGCGTCGAGATCGTGCACTCGATGGCCGGCCACGACGGCTTCCTGACCGAGCACGAGGCGATCGGCGAGATCATCTCGGGAGCCCTGGCGTAGGCCGGCCCGGCCGGGCCGGCGGCCGGAGCGCTCGTGCCCACGCCCGCAGCAGCGCGGCGATCCCGATCAGCAGCGCCGGCTCCGCGGCCGCGCGAAAACGCGTGTTTCCGTACCCGAGCAGCGCCACCAGCGCGGAGGTTGCTACCAAGCCGGCGAGCGGCGCGATGCTCCGGCCCCGGCGCCCGAGGACGACGAGGCCCGCGATGCCGGCGACGACGACGAACGGACTCGTGACGACGACGATCCACTGCCACGTCCGGCTGCGTGTCTCCAGCGACTCCCGGTCGACCTGGTCGCCCGGAGGCCAGAGCCCCGAGACCCGCGCGACGCGGGCGGCCGCGACGACGGGAACGCGCCCGAGGTGATGCACCGCGTAGCGCGCCCCGTCGTCGCGCACGCGCGCGCTCCATCGGGTTTCGTCCAGGGTCGTGCGGAGCTGCGTGTCGATGCACGCGAAGCTCCAGGAACCGAGGGCGCGCCCGTAGTAGGCGTCGTGGCAGTTCGCCCCGCCGATCGCCGTTCCCGACGACACCGTCGCGATCGTCGCCGAGTCGACGCGCGCGGCGTTGCGCGCGACCCACGGCACCACGACGACGACGACGACGGCGCCGGCAACGGCGACCTGGCGCAGCCGCATCTCGATGCGCTCGCGCCCGAACACGGCCGCGGGGGCGACGACGCACAGGAACAGGAGCACACCGTCGACGCGCGTCAACGTGGCGAGACCGGTGAACGCTCCGGCCAGGACCCACATGCCGAGACCGGGGCGGCGTACCGCGTGCGAGACGGCGAGCGCCGTGGCGAGCGCCAACGGTACGAAGAGCGTCTCCGACATCAACGAGCCGTCGACCGCGACGAGCAGGGGGCTGACGGCCGCGAGTGCCGCCGCGAACAGCGCGGTGACATCGTCGGCGACGCGCCGGGCGAGGAAGCCGGTGAGCGCGACGGTGACGCCGCCCATGACCGCGCCCGCGAGTTGCGCCGTGCGCGCCGCGTCGCCGAAGACGACCTGCACGATGGCGAGCAACGCCGGATACAGCGGCGGCCAGGCCGCGGTCGCCGCGCGGTGGGCGGTAAAGACGTTCGGATCCGCATACGCACCGTGATGGCGGATCACGCCGGCCTCGAGGAAGTACCACGTCGAGTCGAGACCGAGATGGAGGTTCCGCATCACGAGCAGCTGGTGTGCAACGCGGATCGCGCAACCGGCGACCGACACCAGCGCGAGCGCTGCCCCAAAGGGAAGCATTGTTCGCTCGCCCGGTGTGCCCACGCGTCGGAATCTACCGAGGTCGCGACGCGGCATATTCACTGGTCAGGGGTCACTGTGCACAACACCGCACGTTGTCCACGCGAAACTCGCAGGGTTGTCCACTTCCTGCCCACAGGCCGACCGGCGCAGACTCCTTCGCGTGCGGGCCCACCTCGAATCCGACGGTCTCGACGACGGCCGCGGCACGCACCTCGACG
>DATMUX010000752.1:0-3142 GCA_035563695.1 Acidimicrobiia bacterium | reverse complement strand
GTCGACGATGAGCACCCGCGTCTCTTGCGAGGTTGTCTCCGAACTCGGCACGACGTGTCTCGCTCGCTTCCGATGGCTCCACTCGTGGCACGGGCCAGTCGGAGTCGCGCGACGCGATCACCGGGCCACAGTCGGACTGATAACTCTTTCGGCGCAGCCTCATCCCGTGGGTGTCAGCGACGATCTTTTTGACGAAATGGCTACACCGGCAATTGGACGGTGTGTCCTTTCAAACGACCGGGAGGCCCGGGCACGATGACGGCACGCCGCGGCGTGAAGCTCGCAGGCATCGAAGCGCAGCGCGATCAGGTACTCGCGCAGTACGCCTCCGACGTCGTGCTCATTCTGGACGCTCGCGCGAAGGTGCAGTATCTCAGCCCGTCGGCCGAGCGCCTCATGGGTTACCGCGAGGAGGACTGGCTGGGCCTCGACGCGCTGCAGGTGATCCATCCCGACGACTTGGAACTCGCGGCCGGGGCATTCGGGCGCGCACTGGCGGTGCCCGGCGTCAATCAGCCGCTCGAGATGCGCGTGCGCAAGGTCGGCGACGGGTGGCGATGGTTCGAGGTGGTCGCGACGAATCTCATCGACCATCCGGCGATTCGCGGCGTCGTCCTCTGCGCACGCGACATCACGCCCCGGGTCGAAGCTCACGAAGCGCTGCAACGCAGCGAGGACCGGCTGAGCGCGCTGCTCCGGCACTCCAACGACATCGTGTGCGTGCTCGACCCGGACGGTGCCGTGTCGTACATCAGCCCGTCCGCCGCTCGGCGTCTGGGGTACGACGGCGAGATTCGAGTCGGCACGAATGTCTTCGACTTCGTGCATCCCGACGACCTGCAACGCGTGCGCGAGGTCCTGGCGTCGATCCCCGGGCTCGATCCGGGGCAACGTATTTCCGTGGAGCTCAGAGTCGCGCACGGCGACGGCTCGTGGCACGACTTCGAGGTCGTAGTCTCGGATGGAAGCGACGACCCGGCCGTCGCGGGCATCGTGTGCAACGCACGCGACGTCACCGATCTTCGCAACGCCCGCGCCCAGGTGTCCGTCTACGAGCGCCGCTTCGAAGCCATGCTCGCCAACCTGTCGGACCTCATCTCGGTCATCGACGCGAACGGCAACATGTCGTACCTCAGCCCGGCCACCCGGCGACTGCTCGGGCGGAACGCCGACGACCGTCTCGGCGCCAGCATCCTCGACTTCGTGCACCCCGACGACCTCGAGGCCACCACCCAGCGGCTGCACGACGCCTTGCTCGTGCCGGGCCTGATCGCTCCGTTCGAGACCCGCGTCCTTCACGAGGACGGCACTTATCGGATCTTCGAGGTACGGGCCAACAATCTCCTTCATGATCCCGCCGTCAACGGGATCATCGTGAACTCGCGTGACATCACCGATCGCGTCAACGCCGAGGCCGCGCTGCGCGCGAATGAGCGCCTGTATCGGACGATCGTCGAGACGGCCAACGAGGGCATTTGGATGAGCGACGCCAACAACGTCACGACCTTCGTCAACCGCCGGATGGCCGAGATGCTCGGTGTCCAGCCCGGCGACATGATCGGTCGCAACCCATTCGACTTCGTGAACGACGATGGCCTGCGCCTGGCCAACGACAATCTCGAGCATCGGCGAAGGGGTGAGAGCGGGCAGTTCGACTTCGAGTTCGTCCGTGACGACGGTACATCGTTCTGGGCGATGGTCAGCGCGAGCCCGCTCATCGACGAGAACGGGACGTATCACGGATCGATCGGGCTCATCACCGACCTGACGGAACGGATGTGGGCCGAAGCCGAGCTCCGCGCTGCGGTGGTCGAACGCGAGCACAACCGGGCCGAGCTCGAGCGCCATCGCCTCGAGGCGGAGCTCGACCAGGCCCGGCGGCTGGAGAGCCTCGGCCGCCTCGCCGCCGGGATCGCGCACGACTTCAACAACCTGATGGGTGTCATCCTCAACTACGCCAGCGTGGCCGCCAAACAGCTCACCGAGAACGAACCGGCCGCGCAAGATCTCGCGCGCATCCAGCGGGCCGCGGAACAAGCGGCCGATGTGACCCGCAAGCTCCTCGTGTTCGGGCACGCCGACCCCGTACACCCCGAGGTCTTCGACCTCAACGAGCTCGTCGCCGATCTCGCCGAGCTGATCGGCGGATCCTTCGGCGACGAAGTCGGCGTGGTGGCGCAGCTCGCGGCCGAGCGTTGTCCGGTCGAGGCGGATCGCTCACAGATCGAGCAGCTCGTCACGAACCTCCTCCTCAACGCGCGCGATGCGCTACCGAGCGGCGGGACGATCACCGTGACCACCGCGTGCGAGACCGACGCGGCGGCTGCTCGGGAGGGTGAAACGCGCGACCACGTCGTGTTGACCATTGCGGACAACGGCGTCGGTATGGAGCCCGAGGTGCCCAAGCGGGCGTTCGAACCGTTCTTCACGACGAAGCCGGCCGAGCGCGGATCCGGCCTGGGGCTCGCCACCGTGCACACGATCGCGGCGCGCGCCCGAGGTCACGTGAGCATCAAATCGGTACCGATGGCCGGCACGACCGTACGCGTGCGCCTGCCGAAGGCCCCGGCCTGAAGGTCGTGCCCTCTGAGGGGGTCACCACTCTCGATCCGTGCGTCGCGATGAGGCAGTCTGTGTCGCTGGTCGACAATGGGTCGGCGGCGGGGAGGATGTGTCATGCACGCAGTCATCGGACGGGTGAAGATCAAGCCGGGACACGAGGACGAGACGCGCGCGATGCTCGAAAGCCACGGCATCGCGATGCTGCAAGGGATGGCCGGGTCGTCGGGAGGCTATTGGTCGAGGGCGACCGCCGAGGGCGACCTCGTGCAGCACTCCTTCTGGCTCTTCGACTCCGAGGACAACGCGCGAGCAGCGGAGGCGACGTTCAACACGCTGCGCGAGATGCCCGACGCGCCGGCAACCTTCCTCAGCGTCGACGTGTGCGAAGTCATCGCCCAGGCGTAGCGCGCGCGTTCCGAAACGGTCGAGGGCGTCCACCCGCACGCTCAATCAGACGACTGTGCGTTCACCGCCGCGAGGGCTGACGCGCGGTCGTCGTACCGGCGTATCTCGGACACGCGCCCGTCTCGCACTATGTACACGTGGAAGAAGTCGACGCCGCGGCCCTTGTCGGCCGGGT
>DATMUX010000751.1:0-2752 GCA_035563695.1 Acidimicrobiia bacterium | reverse complement strand
GGCGGTGCGGGTGGTGCGGCCGGAGGTGCGGGTGCCGCGACCGGCGGCAGGGGCGGTGCCGCGGCGGGCGGCCCCGGCGGTGCGGGTGGTGCGGCCGGAGGTGCGGGTGCCGCGACCGGTGGCAGGGGCGGTGCCGCGGCGGGTGGTGCGGCCGGAGGTGCGGGTGCCGCGGCGGGCGGCCCCGGTGGTGCAGCAGGTGGCGCGGCTGGCGCAGCCGGGGGTGCGGCGACGGGTGGCGCAGGTGGCGCGGCTGGAGGTGCAGGCGGCGCCGCGGGTGGTGCAGTTGCCGCAATAGGCGGCGCGGGTGGCGCGCCCGGCGGTGCGGGTGGCGCTGCTGGAGGTGCGGGTGGCGCGCCCGGCGGTGCGGGCGGCGCGCCCGGCGGTCCCGGAGGTCGCGGTGGTCCGGGAGGTCCCGGGGGCGCGCCCGGAGGTCCTGGCGGTCCGGGAGGCGCGCCGGGCACACCCGGGGGCCGGGGCGGTCCGGGAGGTCCCGGGGGCGCGCCGGGTGCACCGGGCGGCCGCGGCGGGCCGCCCATTCCGGGCGGTCCCGGCGTCGCCGAAGGCGGCAGCGGTTCGCGCTCGCCCACGTCCATGTACATGAGCGACTGCACGCGGCTCAGGAATCCGCGCTTCTTCTCCGGCTCGGCCGCCGCAGCTTCGGCCGGTTCCTCCGGCGGCGGCGCGGGCGCGACCTTCTCCCCCGTCCATTCGAGGAATTGGCCGCACTTTCCGCAGAACGTGTCTGCGTCCTGGTTGTGGAACCCACAACTGCGACAGACGATCATGGCGCAGAACCTAACCCGCGCGACGAGATCCCGAGCGGACGATCTCGACCGCGTAGACGACGTGCGCGGGCTTCGCCGCCTCGATCACCAGTGCGACGGACCGATCGGTCACGGTCGAACCGCGCGGCAATGTGACCCGAAGGCTGCAGCGGGGGTAGTCCTCCCCGGGGATGGGGCCGTTCGGGACGGTCGAGACCGCTACCCCACCCGTCTCGGAGACCTCGACTTCGCCGCCCGTCAGCAGCTCGACCTCGCTCTTCAAGCCGCGCAACGTTCCGCGCGTCCGGAACAGCTGCACCGCCGACTGGATGAACGCGCGCTGGCGCTCGATCGGCCAGTTCTCGTCGATGATGACGCCGACCCACCCGGCGAGCCACGGGAGGAAGTCGTCGGGACAGATGATCGGATCGACGTAGGTTTCCAACGCGTCGAGGCAGGCGAATACGGACGCGACGACCGCGTCGAGGCCGCCGGTGAACCGTTGCGTGAACTCGTCCTCTTGGAGGACGCCGGGCAGCAGCTCGACGAGCGGCCGCGAGACGGCGACCCCGTTCAGCGTCGACGTCATGCCTCTTCCACCCGGATCTGGTGCTCGTAGGAGAACACGAGGCTGTTCGGCTCGAGCTCGAGACGAGTGGTCTGCTGGCCGCGCTCTCCCGTCACCGGGTTCGCACCGAAGATGCGCGCGTCTTCGACGAGATCGACGCCGCGCACACCCTGCAGGACCGAGAACACCTCGCCCGCTTGCAGCGGACGGCCCCACGGCCAACCTTCGCCGTCGGGTCCGCCTGTCAACGGATTGAGGTAACGGTTCAGCGCCTCGACCGCTTCGTCACGCACGCGCGCCGCGCTGGCGCGCGGTCGCGCTTTGATCGTGGCGACGACCGTCACGCCGCGGAACAACGGGGGCTCGACGGAAAGGCGGGTCCCTACGAGGCGCACCTCGTCGAGCATCGCCGCGATGCGTTGCAGCGTCTCCTCGGACGGCACGAGATCCTCGAAGCGGATGACGCCGCGTTCCATCGCGGCCGCCGGTACCACGAGGATGCGGACGGCGCCCGCGTCGGCGCCTTCTCCTGCAGCGAGACACCGCACGCGCGCGATCTCGGGCGCCGCCTGGCGAGTGAGCTGCTCGAAGTCCTCGGCCGTGACGGCGCGGCTGCGCGTGTGCAGCATGATCGGCCCGCGGTCCTTCGCCGACTCGAGATCCTCGCCGTCGACGCCGCCTTGCGCGGCGGTGCGGTTCGACACGCCCGCGACGAACGGGATCGCCGATTTCAACGTACGGATCGCGCCCTTCGGCACGTTCCCGCGGTGGCCGCCGCCGGTCGTGTAACAGCGCATGCGGACCGGCGTGCCCTTCCCGGGAACCGCGCCGTACTGCCGGAATCCGCCGCCCTCCTGGCGCACGTTCGGTCCGAGACGGATCTCGCCCGGAACCGCGTCGAGCACGTAGTGGCGGTCGGTCGGGCTGCTGGCGGAGAAGTTCTCGACCTCGGTCCACTCCTCCCAGCCGTCGTCACCGCCGATCTCGAGGATCGCGGGACCGCCACCGGCGAGCACCGGCGTGCGCGCGACGGTGAAGATCTGGCCGGGGATGCCGTCGGACAGGCCGAGCCCTTCGAACTCGACGACCTCGGCGTGCGCCGATTCCGCGGTGCCGCCGATCGTCGCCGCGCTCGCGGCCTCGATGATCGGTGATTTGCTGTACTGCGGCTGGCCCTCTTCGGCCTCGGTCACCCGCGCGCGGAACCACCCCGCGCGCACGCCTTCGATGACGCTGGCGGCATGGCTCCGAGGCATATGCAGCACGACTTCACCGCTGGTGTTGATGCCGCCGGTCGAGTCGCGCTCGAGGTCGCATTCGACCCAGTTGCCGTCGGCGTCGCGCGCCTCCCAGATCAACGGCGGGAAGGTCGGATCGACACCGACGCCTTCGACATGGCAGCCGAGCACGAGCTGGACCA
>DATMUX010000750.1:0-28626 GCA_035563695.1 Acidimicrobiia bacterium | reverse complement strand
CCCGGCCGAGCCGATCGACGCCATCGTCGATCGGCTCGGACTCGATCGCGTCGATCTCGTCAAGCTCGACATCGAGGGCCACGAACTGCCGGCGCTGCGAGGAGCAGGCAAGACGCTCGCGCGGTTCGAGCCCACTGTCGTGGCCGAGATGAACTTCTTCACGATCACCACGTTCGCGAACACGCTGCCGGCCGACTTCATCGCGGAAGTGCGAGCGCTGTTCCCGTTCGTGTACGACTACTCCCCGGGCGTGGGGCTGTTCGCGATCGACGACGATCACGCGATCTACAAGAGTGTGCAGCGGCAGTTCGTCAACGGCCGGCCGAGCGATTTGATCTGCCGGTTCGAACGTCTGGCGCCCGCGATCGAAGAGGAGGTGTCGCGGCGGGCCGTCGGCGCGGCCGGTTTCGATCCCAACGTCGCCGAGGCGCAGCTGTCCGGGCTACGCGAGCAGGTCGTGACGATGCAGAACGAGCTCCACGCGCGCGAAGGCGAGGCCGCGGCCTTGCGAGCGTCGACGTCGTGGCGGATCACCGCGCCCATGCGGTGGGCAAGTGATGTGATGCACCGGCGGCGGAGCCGCTGACCGCGGCGTCAGTTCACGCGGGCGACCGAGATCGCGAGCCGCTCGGTGATGTAGCTCGAAGGTCGACGAGTGAGCGTGCGCGCGAGCAGGTGGTTGTTGGTCGCCGGTCCAAACGTCGTGATCCGCGCGTCGGGAAGCGCGGCCCGAATCGTGGCGGGGTCATCCGCCGCGACATAGAGCGGGCGGCCGAGCGCGGCCGAACGGGTCGCGAGCCGTTGCAGCACGGCCTCGCGTTGCGGACCGCGCAGGATCGCCACGTCGGCCCCGCACCACGACCGGAAGGTCTGCGGTGTCCACTGGTCGAACAGCCCCGTCGGGCTCGACAGGACGACGACCGCGGCACGCGGCCCGAACGCGGCGCACGCCTGGTCGACCGTCGCCGAGAACCCGGTTTGCTCGGTCATCGCCGAGACGCCGCGCAGCGTCGCCAGCGGGAACGCGACCGCCGAGATCGCGAAGACGAGCGCGGCGACGCGCGTCGTCGTTGCCGCCGCCGAGTTGCCTCTCCGGCCCGCGAGGCGAGCCGCGAGCCCGAACGCCAGCAGCACGAACAGCGGAATCGCGCTCACGAGGAATCGTCGATCCACCCAGACGTGATCGGGCGAGGCCGATGCATCCCAGATGTAGAGCGCGGCGGCCGGCCCGAGCACCAACACGGGCGCCAGTGCTCGCCGCGATCGCCCGGTGAGGAGCTCGCGCGTGAGCAACGCAGCCGCGACGATCGCGGCCGCGACGACGATCGGTCCGAGGTACCACGTGATCCAGCGCATCGACTGCTCGTAGTACGACCGGGTGCCGTCGATCGTCCGGCCCTCGGCGCGCTGCAAGCCGACGACGAGCTGGTTCACGGTCGAGTGCATCTGGAGCGCCGAAGGCCGGACGAACCACAGGAACGCGCCGGCCAGCAAGACCAGCGCGCCACCGGCATTCGCGACCGCTCGGATCTGCGACGCGCGGACGCGTGTTCTCAAACGAGGGGTCAGCACGTACACGACGACGGCGACGGCGAGCGATGCCAGCACCGCGAGGAAGAGCTTCCGCACGCTCCCGGACAGTGCCGACCAATAGTCGTGGCTGCGGACGGTCAAGTCGACGATGCCGAGCGCCAGGGTGACGGTCAGGCCGGATACGAAGGCAGCGACCGAGATCCACACCGAGTTGCGGTCCCGGCCCGGTTGTGCGACGAGGAGCGCGATCGCGAACAGGAGCGGGAGGCCGATGAGATAGGCGATGGCGTCGATGCGCGTTGCCTCGGTCGCGCCGAGGAACAGCCCGGCCAGCAGCGCCACGCGCCATTTGGGTACGAGTCGGGATCCGACCATGAGCCACAACGCGGTGAACAGGAGGATCTGCGTCGGGATCTCGGAGTAGCTGTCGCGCGAGAACGAGACCTGCGGCAGCACGAACGCGAGGCAGAGCATCGCGGATAGCGCATACAGAGGGCGACGAAAGAGTCGCCAGCTCAACACGAAGAACGAGAGCAAGGCCACGCCGGAGAGCAGAGCAGGGAAGTGGAAGAACAATCGGGAGCCACCGACGTTGTAGGCCTCGGCGAGCAACGCAGGAAGGAGGTGTGCCGACTGGAATTGGAGTGATCCGTCCGGTTGCCGGAACACCGCGAACGAGTTGTACGTGAGCGCGGGTTCGTTCGCGAACACCCCGTCGGGCCGGGCGGATCGGAGGTTGCCGTGGCGCGCGATCCACCGGCCGGTGGTGTCGTACGATCCGCCGTCTCGATTGACGAGCACGTGATGCGCCGAGTTCGACGCGTTCCAGGCGGTGATACCGACGATGGCCGCCACCCCGATCGCGGCGACGACATGCGCGGCCCGATCCGTCGTTTCCGGACTTGCCAGCGCCTCACGACCGATGAGGACCAGCACCGTGGTCGCAGCCGCGCCCAGAGGAAGCGCGAGCCACGGGCGATACCAGCCCGCGACGGCCAGCGCGAGACCGATCGCGCCGAAGCTCAGTACGCCCGCGGCCGCGACGATGGCCAATGCTCGCAGCCAGGTGGGATCAGCCGATCCGCTCGACCAGCGCGGATTCGGCTCTTCGAGGTCCGTGTGCGCCGGAGAGAGCTCGATATCCGGGTCGTGCTGCCCGCGCTCGAGGTCGTGGGTCTTGCCGACCATCGTAGAAGTTTCGCACAGGGTCGTCGCGACGGGACGAATCGCATGCCGACGTACCACGGATCTCCACGGGCCCGCGCGCGACGAAGTCCGGTTCGTCGCGCGCGATCTCCTCCCACGCCCGGATCACTTGTTCGCGCATCTCGCGGCCGGACGCGGCCGCGCACCGACACCGGTATGCCGGTCGGAAGACGTGGTGGCGGTGCGGTAGCGCCGCCCCGAGCCGGCCTCACAGGGGAGGTGGGCTACCGTGACGTGGCTAGAGATGCGCGAATTCGCACCGGGTGACCGTGCCCACGAACGTGGCACCCCAGCCGATCACGGGGATAGCACGCCCGACGGCGGTACAGGAGACGTTTTCTCGATGAAACAAGTTGTGCGCAGGGTGATCGACCGGCGAGGCCGCGTCAACGTGCTCGAACTGCCGATCCCGCATCTCGGACCCGACCAGCTGCTCGTGCAGAGCCGCTACTCGCTCATCAGCTCGGGAACCGAGGCGACGACGCTGTCGAAGACGCCGATCGAGCTCGTCAAACAGACGATCTCCGATCCGTGGATGCGTCATGTCGTCAAGCAGACGGTCTTCGCGACCGGTATCGGTCAGACCGCGAACCGGGTCTGGCACGAGATGATCACACCGCGCGAAATCGGCTACAGCGGCGCCGGAACCGTGCTGGCCCTGGGCGCCGGCGTCGAAGGTTTCCAGGTCGGCGACGCGGTTGCATATGCGGCTACCGGGCACGCCGAAGTCACGGCTCCGAGCATCAATCACGTCGTCCCGGTCCCCGACGGTGTCGACCTGCGCCACGCCGCTTTCGTCACCGTGGGCGGGATCGCAACGCAGGCGCTGCGCCGCGCGGATCTCCAGTTCGGCGAGGTCGTCGCCGTGTACGGGCTCGGTCTCGTCGGCCAGCTCTGCGCGCGGATCGCGCTCGCGGCGGGCGCGGTCGTCATCGGCATCGACATCAGCCCGCGGGCGAACGAGCTCGCCACGGCCGCCGGAGTCCAGCTCGTCGTGAGCCCGTCCGACCCCGACTGGAAGCGCCGCATCCAGGACTTCACCGACAAGAACGGAGTCGACGCCGCGATCATCTGCGCGAGCTCCGACACGTCCGACATCATCAACTCGTCCATGGAGATCACGCGCCGCCAGGGCCGCGTCGTGATCGTGGGCTATGTCGGTCTCGACATCCACCCGAAGAATTTCCTGTACCGCGAGATCGACCTGCGGTACTCGCGTGCGTACGGTCCGGGCAGCTACGACACCGGCTACGAGAAGGGTCGGATCGATTACCCGTTCGGCTACGTGCGGTGGACCGAACAGCGCAATCTCGCCGAGTTCATACGCCAGATCGCCACGGGCGCGGTAGATCTCGAGCCGCTGATCGGCGGAGTGTTCGAGATCGATCAGGCGCAAGACGCGTTCGACGCCATCCGCGATCGCACACTGCCGGGTATCGCGGCACTGATCTCGTACAGTGCCGAGCCCGACACGCGCACCACCATCGAAGTCGCCACGCGCCCCCGGCGCGCCGGGCGCGTCGGGCTCTCACTCATCGGGTTCGGGAATCACGTGCTCGGCAAGCACGTACCGAACCTGCGGTCGATGAAGGACGTCGAGCTTCGGGGCATCGTCTCGGCGACCGGGCGTAACGCCACCGCGCTCGCGGGATCGCTCGGTGCGACGCTCGTCACGACCGACGTGGCGGCCGTGCTCGACGATCCGGGAACCGACGGCGTCTTGATCTGCTCGAGCCAGCCCGAGCACTACGAGCATCTGCGCGCCGCCATCGCAGCCGGAAAATCCATCTTCGTCGAGAAGCCGATGGTCACACGTCTCGATCACTTCCGCGAGATCGCTCGGCTGATGGAAGATGCGCCTGTCCTGCTGACGCTCGGACTCAACCGCCGCTACTCGCCGATGGTCGAGCAGCTCCGCTCGTCGATCGACGGAAGCGTCGACTACGTCGAATACACCGTGACCCAGCCTTTCGTGCCGGCCGACCATTGGACGCTCGACCCGGTCGACGGCGGCGGCCGGCTCATCACCGAGGGCGAGCACTTCATCGATTTGTGCAACCTCATCATCGGGCGCCGGCCGGTCTCGGTGATCGGGCGGGCGCTCGGCCGCACCCCGGACGATCTGCGAACGCTGTGCAACTTCGCGATCACGCTGCAATACGACGGCGCGATGGCGACGATCGTGTTCAGCGAGAGCGGGGCCGCGCAGTTCCCGCGGGAGCGACTGACGGTGTTCGGCCGCGGCCAGATCGCGATACTCGACGATTTCGCGAAGTTGACGGTCCACAAACGGAGCGTCGAGAAGCACGGGTCGGGACTGCGCAAGTCGATGGGCCACGCCGAGGAGCTCGAGGAGTTCGTGAAGGCGATCCGCGGGGAGCCGAACCATCTCCTCCGATGGGAGGATGCGTCGTTGGCGACGCTCTGCATGTTCGCCGCCCAAGAGAGCATCCGGACCGGCATCACGTTCGACGTGAACGAGTTCCGTCGCAACCTGCTCGTCGACGAAACGGTCACCGATCTCACTGAGGGAGTCTCCGAGGCGTGAACGCGGGGCGATACCGGTCGTCTCTCCGGACGGCTGGTAGGGTGCCCGCGGTCTCACACAGCGTGTCGTCTCGAAGCATCGGTCCGGGGCAGTGGTAGAAGAAGCGCGCATGGCGAAGCCGTCCCGAGTTGCCGCGACCGATGCCGAGGTGCTCGACCGAGTGCTCGGGATCGCGCGTCGCGTCGACTACGAGGGGTACTCCAAGCACGACGCGCTGAACGCGCCGGTCCTCGAGCGTCTTGCGGGAAGTTCACGGGCCCGCCGCCTCGTGGCAACGCAACTGGTCATGCGCAGCCCCATCGATGTGCGCCCGATGGTGGGTGTGCACAAGGCGCGCAATCCGAAAGGCATCGCGCTCTTCGCGCGCGCCTTGCTCGCGCGGTCTCGGCTATTGGACTCGGACACCGATCGGGCCGAGGCGCGGGCGCTGCTGGACTGGCTCGTCGACCACCCGTCACCGGAATTCGCGCCGTGTGACGCGACGGCGCGCTTCACGGGACTCGGTTGGGGCTATCCCTACCCCTGGCAGGACGTCGGCTTCTTCGCACCGCGTCACTTCCCGAACCGCGTCGTGACGTCGTTCGCCGGCCAGGCGTTGCTCGACGGCTTCGAGACGCTGCACGAGCCGAACTACCTCGACGCCGCGCAGCGGGTCGCGCAGTTCCTCCTCGATGCTCCGAAGACGCTCTACGAGGACGTCGACCACCGTTGCCTCAGCTACGTGCCCGACGAATCGGTGACATGGATCGTCATGGACGTATCCGCGCTCGTCGGAGCGTTCGTCGCGCGCCTCGGCGCGTTCTGCGACGACGCACGGCTGCTGAACGAGGGCGGTCGGCTCGTGCGCTACGTCGTATCGAAGCAGACCGAAGAAGGCGCGTGGTTCTACGCCGAGCCGCCGTCGGCGAGCCACATCACCCACGACAACTACCACACGGGGTTCATCCTCGACGCGATCCAGTGCTATTCGCTGGCCGCGCGGAGCGACGAGTTCGACAAGGCATACCTGCGCGGCATCGAGTTCTACGAGCGGCGCTTGTTCGAACCCGGCGGCGCGGCGCGCTTCATGAGCGACCGCCTGTATCCGATCGACATCCACGGCTGCGCGCAGGGCGTCCTGACGTTCTCCCTGCAACAAAAGCACGCCGGCACCGGAGGCGAACAGGCGCGCAAGGTGCTCGACTGGACGCTGGCGCACATGTGGGATCCGCGCAGCGGCTGGTTCTACTACCAGAAGCGGCGCGCGTTCCGCACCAAGATCCGCGAGCTGCGTTGGTGCCAGGCATGGATGGCGTGGGCGCTCGCGTGCCACCTCGAGTGTTGCGGGACGGCGTCATGAGGGGCTTCGCGGGTTGCGAGCTGTCGCTCGACCCCGGCCGAAGCCGGTTCGAGCGGTGGTATGCCCGGCTGCTCGGGGCGCCTGCGAACGGTCTGCGTATCCGGCTGCGCCGCGTCCTCCCCGCGACCGACGGCATTTTCGAGACCATCCTCGACGCGGGCTGCGGCGGCGGCGTGTTCTCCATCGAGCTCGCGAAACGTCATCCCGAGGCCAAGGTGCTCGGCCTCGACATGGATTCCGGGCTCGTCGAGCGGGCCAACGTCATCGCGCAGCGCGCCAGACTCGCGAACTGCCGGTTCGAGCAGGGCGACGTGACGGCACTCGAGTTCGACAAGCGGTTCGAGCTCGTGGTCAGCGTCGACAATCTGGAGCACGTCGATGACGACACGGAGGCGTTGCGCGGTCTGCTGCGTGCGTTGCGTCCCGGAGGTCGGCTCGTCGTCCACGTGCCCGGATACGAGCGCCGCTGGTTCGTGTTCGGCCGGCGCGTCAACTTCGATGTCCCGGGTCATGTGCGGCCCGGCTACCGGGCCGACGAACTCGCCGCGAAGCTGCGCGACGGCGGGTTCGAGCTGGTGTCGTGCCGGGCCACCTACGGCATCATCGAGACCTTCACCAACAACGTTTCGTACCTCATCACGGGTGCCGATCAGCGTCGCAAGGCGCTGTACGCCCTCGTGTTTCCTTTCCTGCTCGCGTTGTCGTATCTGGGCAAGTTCTCCCGGCCCCGATGGGGTGCGGGTCTTCTTGCGGTAGCACGCCGCCCGGTCGACATCGCGGCGGAAACCGAGTCGGACGGCACGCTCGGGGCGAGCGAATCGACGCGGGCCACCTGATCGTCATGCGTGTGCTCATCGACATTCTCCACCCGGCCCACGTCCATTTCTTCCGGAACTTCCACGATGAGATGACCGATCGCGGCCACGAGCTCCTCATCACCGCGCGCGACAAGGACCGTTCGCTCGAGTTGCTCGATCGCTACGGCCTCGGGTACCGCCACCTCTCGGACCAGCGCAGTGGCGGTGTCGGTATGACGGTGGAGATGGTGCAGCGCACCGGCCGGCTGATGAAAGTGATGCGCGAGTTCCGGCCCGATGTCATGACCGGGATCATGGGTCCGTCGATCGCGCTGGCCGGCGCCGTGCGGCGAGTGCCCGCGGTGGTGTTCTACGACACCGAGTTCGCCCGGCAGACGAATTGGTTCGTGTACCCCCTGGCGCACAGTGTGTGCACCCCGGATTGCTACCGGGGCAGGGTGCGCGGGACGCACGTCACCTACGCCGGCTATCACGAGCTGGCATACCTGCATCCCAAACGCTTCACGCCTGATCCGGGCCGGCTGGCCGCGTTCGGCGTGTCGCCCGACGAGCCGTACTCGATCGTCCGGTTCGTCTCGTGGCAGGCCGTGCACGACAAGCGCGAGAAGGGCCTCTCCGCTGCTCAGAAGCGTCATCTCGTGGAGACGTTGCGCGGGTATGGGCAGGTGGTGATCTCGTCCGAAGCCGCACTGCCGCCCGACCTGGCCTCGCTCGAGGTACAGGGACCGGTCGACGACATCCATAACCTCCTCGCGTACGCGCAACTGATCGTCGGCGAGTCCGCGACGATGTCGTCGGAGGCGGCGGTACTCGGCGTGCCGGCCATCATGATCGCGACGAGCGGACGCGGGTACACCGACGACCAGGAGCGGCGCTACGGACTCGTTCGCCACTTCACCGACGATGCGTACGAGTCCGCGATCGCGGCAATCGAGAAGCTGTATGCGAACGCACCGCGTGAGGTCGGGCGAGCCGCGCGAGCGCGCCTCCTCGAAGAGAAGATCGACGTGACGCAATGGATGGTCGACTACTTCGAGTCGACGTTCGGAGCCGCGCAGTGATCACCTGTCGAGGAGCCGCGGGCTGATGTGCGGCATCACGGGCACCTTCGGCTTCGGCGACGGCGAGCTGATCCGCGCCATGACGAAAACGCTCGTCCACCGTGGACCCGACGGCGACGGGTTCTTCGTCGGCGATGGTGTCTGTCTCGGCAACCGGCGTCTGGCGATCCTCGACGTCGACGGTGGCGCCCAGCCCATGACGAACGAGGACGGTTCGGTCGTCGTCGTGTTCAACGGGCTCATCTACAACTACCCGGAGCTGCGCGAGAACCTTCTGAGGCGCGGGCACACGCTGCACACGACGTGCGACACGGAGGTGCTCGCGCACCTCTATGAGGAGGAAGGGATCGATTTTGCCGCTCGTCTGAACGGGATCTTCGCGATCGCATTGTTCGATCGGCGCCGTCGCACCCTGTTCCTGGTGCGCGATCCGCTCGGCGTGAAGCCCCTCGTCTACGCGACCCGATCAGGGAAGCTCGCGTTCGGGTCCGAAGCCAAGGCGGTGCTCGCGAGCGGGTTCGTCGCGGCGGAGGTCGACGAGGCGAGCCTGCACCTGTCGATGAACGTGCGCTACATCCCGGGACAGCGCACGTTGTTTCGCGGCATCAGCCGGCTCGCTCCCGGGCACGTGCTCGAATTCGACGAGCGGGGAGCGCGCACGTACGCGTACACGAGCATCGATTGGACGCCGGACCGCACCCGGACCCGTGACGAGTGGCTCGATGGCATTCGCAGCGGTCTGGAAGCGGCGGTCAGGCGCCAGCTGTTGGCCGACGTGCCTGTCGGTGTCTCGCTCTCGGGAGGCGTGGACTCGAGCGCCGTCGTCGCCATGGTCCGACGCGCGACGTCCGGTCCGATCAAGACGTTCAGTCTCGGGTTCGACGAGCCATGGGACGAGCTCGACGACGCGCGATTCGTTGCGCGCACGTTCGACACGGACCATCACGAGCTCGTCCTGCACGAACCGGCGCTTGCGCACCTCGCCGAGTCGATCAGGCACACGGAGGAGCCGAAGGTCAACTCCCTCCAGCTCTATCTTCTCCACCGGTACATCGGCGAGCACGTGACCGTCGCACTGTCCGGACTCGGAGGTGACGAGCTGTTCGCGGGCTACGACATCTACGGGTACTTCGCGAGGCTCGGGCGGCTGCGCTCCGGCGCCACCGGTCGAGGCGTGCACGCGGTCGCACCGGCACTCGACTGGACTGCCACGCGGATGTCGGCGATTGGCAGCCCCACGCTCGACCTGTCCGTGCGCAAGCTCGAGTGGATCGCGTCGGTGCGCGATCCCGTCCGGCACTACTTGCTCCTGCGTAACGCGTGGGACTTCAATCCCGCGCTGTTGCGCCGCGTCTACACGGCCGATTTCCTGAGTCGCCTGACCGTAACGACCCGCGACGTGTACGACGAGTACTTCGATGGTCGAGGGTCCGTCGAGGGGCAGGCCCTCCGAGCGGAGTTCTCGACCAAGATGGTTGCGGATCTGTTGCTCAACGAGGACACGATGGCGATGGCCCACGCGGTGGAATCGCGGGTGCCCCTGCTCGACATCGAGTTCGTGCGCTTCGCGGCGCGCATCCCCGACGAGCTGAGGTTCGGCGGTGGCATGAAGGGCCTCTTGAAGGACGCCCTGCGTCCTTTGCTCCCCGCGCGAGTGCTCGAGAAGAAGAAGTGGGGTTTTACGTTCGATCCCGTCGAGCAGTACCGCAAAGACCTCGGATCGATGGTCCGGGAGGTGCTGACCCCGGATCGCCTGCAGCGTTCGGGGGTGTTCAACCCCCAGTTCGTGAAGAGCGTGCTGGCGGCGAAGCCGCACCAGAGGCTCCGCTGGCACTACTTCATGCTCTGGCAGATCCTCGGGCTCGAGCTGTGGCACGAGATCTTCACGGAATCGATCCCTACGGCGAGCTCGCCGGGTCCTAGCGTACGTCCGGCGGCGGCAAAAGGAGCGTGACGCGATGAAACCCGAACCCGACACGACCGTCGAGACGGTCAAGGAGTTCTGGGAGTCGCACGTCAACAACGAGTACTACACCAATGAGCAGCGCGCCTCGGATGCGTACTTCCGCGACATCGAGGATCGCCGGTACCGTGCCCACTACAACCTGCGCGAGCTGTTCGCGTCCCTCGCCGGCAGCAAGGGTCGGTTGCTGGAGATCGGCTGCGGCATCGGAGTCGACAGCATCCAGCTCGCGAAGTGCGGCTTCGACGTGACGGCGGTCGACCTCACCGAGAGCGCTCTCGCCGTCGCGAAGGAGTTCGCGGCACATCGCGACGTCGCAGTCGACTTCCGGCTGGGCAACGCCGAGCGCCTCGACTTTTCCGACGGCGAATTCGATGTGGTGTACTCGTTCGGGGTGCTCCACCACACGCCCGACATCGAAAAGGCCGTATCAGAAGTGCGGCGCGTCCTCCGCCCGGGCGGAACGGCGTACGTCATGCTGTACCACAAGTACTCGCTCGTGAATCTCGTCCATCGTGTGTTCCGCCTGCCGTACGAGTCCCCGCGCGACCGTGACGACCACTGCCCGGTGGTCTACACGTTCAGCAAACGCAGCGCGCGCGAGCTCTTCGGTGAGTTCTCCGACGTGTCCATCCACGCGGCGTATCCCTTCACCTACGGCTTCGGGCCGCTGACGATGAAGACGCCGATCTGGCTGCTCCGTCCGCTGGGGCGAGCGATGGGTTGGCATCTGATGATCACCGCGGTGCGCTGACCGACCCGCGACGCGCCGCGCCGCGCCGCGCCGCGCGTGGCGCACGCTGACGAGGTCAGGTCTGCAAGGTGTCTACCGACGCGGGCGGGACCTCGTCGCGATCGCGCCCGACCCGGACCACGAGGTCGGCGAGGAGTCCGATCGCGATGACCTGGAACGAGGCGAAGAGGATCAACAGTGTGTCGGTTGCGATGTGGAAGTTGTACTTCACGACGTCGTAGAGCGTCTTCCCCATCCCGAGCGCGAGCAGCGCCAGGCCGACCGGTAGGAAGATGGAGAGCGGATTGTACGAGAGGACCATGCGCACGACTTGCGTGCCGTACCTGCGTGTGTCCTTGACCGGGTGGAACTTCGAGCGACCGGCACGCTTCGCGTAGTCGATCGGGATGTATTTCACGGAATAGCCGTTTGCGAGGAACGTCATCGTCATGGTCGTGACGCACGAGAATCCGGCCGGCAGGTGCCGCAAGTACTGGCGGGCGACGCTCGTGCGGAAGGCGCGGAAACCCGAGTTGAGATCGGGAATCTTGGTCGATGTGAGGAAGCTCGCAAGTTTGCGGATGAACCACTTCGCGGGCACCCGCAAACCCTTCATCGTGCCCTCTTCGGTGATCCGCGCGCCGACTACCTGGTCGTAGCCGTCGAGCTCCTTCACGAGCTGCGGGATGGTGTCGTTCGGGTACGTCATGTCGACGTCGGTCCACACGGTGACTCGGCCCCGCGCCGCGGACGTTCCCGCCTTGCGCGCGGAGCCCGAACCGCGGTTCTGCGTGAATCGGATCACCCGCAGTCCGCCGATGGACTGCGCGAGCTCACCTGATCCGTCCGACGATCCGTCGTCAACGACGATAATCTCGTAGCTGTACTGTGACGCATCCATCGCGGCCCGGATGCGGTCGACCTCTTGCTTGAGGTGCTCGACCTCGTTGTACACGGGCAGGATGATGGAGACGTCGAGTTCAGCGTTACCGGCGGCACCTTCGAGGGTCGCGGGGAGGGCGGGTTCGCTCATGGACGGACAGCCTATGTGACGGTCTGCGGTGAGATGAGTGGCCCGCGGTGACCCAGGTGGTGGCGAGAGGTGACGGTCGACACGATAACTGCCCCGGCGCCGGCGGACGACGTGTTGGTCGTCGAGATTCCGCCGACGAACGGGCCGCCCACGTGGCTGCTGTTCGTGAGCCTGGCGCCCGCCGCCGCCGTACTCGCCTTCGGGTTGATCGGACTGTTCCTCGCAGACCAAGGCTGGTATCGACCTGTGCTCGCGTTTCCGCTGGGCGCGGTCGCGTGCATCGGCGTGCTACTGATCGCCAAGCCCCTGTTCGCCGAGCCCCGGTTCACACGCCGCCGACCGACGTCCGGCACCGCGCACGTCGTCGCCGCGCTCGGCATCGCCGCCATCCTCGGGATCACGGCCTGGAACGCCGGCCACGCATCTCAGCACGTGCTGATCGACCGCGACGGTGGGTCATACGCCAACTCGGGCCGGTGGATCGCGCGGACCGGTTCCCTGAAAGTGAAACCTCGAATCGGTCCGTTCGCCGACGATCCCACGGTCCGCTTCGACTCGTTGGCGGTGTACGAGCTCGACAACGGGACGCTCCAGTTCCAATTCGCGCATCTGTTGCCAGCTCTGCTCGCGGAGGCGTACGCGGTGGGCGGTGACGCGGGGCTGTTCCATGCGCCCGAGCTGCTCGGCGGCGTCGCGTTGCTCGCCTTCTTCGTGCTCGCGTGGCGCACGATCCGACGACCCTGGTTCGCGCTCGCGGCCATGCTCGCGCTTGCATTCATGCTGCCTCAGGTGTCGTTCTCGCGCGATTCCTATTCTGAGATCCCGTCGCAGATCCTCTTGTTCACGGCACTCTGGCTGATCGTCACGCCGCGTGTGCTGCCGCACTGGCGCGTGGCTCTCGTCGCCGGACTCTTCCTCGGGGCGACACAGGCGACGCGCATCGACGCGACGGTGTTCCTGCTCGGCATTCCCGTCGTCCTCGCGTTGGCCTGGCTCCGGGCGGTGCGCGCCGCTCGACGCGAGGTGCTGTATGCGATCGTCGCATTCCTCGTCGGAGTGGTTCCCGGTTTCGTGGTCGGACTTGTCGACCTGACGAGACACAGCGGTCTGTACTGGGACAGCTTGTGGACGAATACCCGACAGCTCATCCTCGCCACGATCGCGTCCTTCATCGTGTGCGGACTCGTGGTCGGACTCTGGCGGTTCCTCGTACCCCGGCTCTGCCGCCTCCCGTGGCGCGTGATCGCCTCGGCCGTGGCGATCGTCACGGCCCTGCTGGGCTTCGGCACCTGGATCCTCCGGGCGCGCCTGCAGCAGATGCACGGCCGTCCACAGGACTTCATGCGCAACCTGCAAGTCGCCGAACACATCGCGGTCGACCCCACGCGGGTGTACTTCGAGCGGTCGATGAGCTGGATGTCGTGGTATCTCGGCCCCCTGACCGTGGCCGCGGCGATCATCGGTGCCGCGCTCCTGCTGCGCGCGCTGTTGCTCGGACGCATGATCCGCGTCGCCGGACCGCTCGCCATCATCGTTCCGGGGAGCGTGCTGTATCTCTGGAAGGCGAACGCCGCGTCGGACCACATCTGGGTCACGCGCCGCTTCCTCGTCGGCGCGTTCCCGGTGCTCATCTTGTTCGCCGTCGGGCTCGCCGCATACGGCGCGACGACACGCTTCGGAGGTCGCTGGCGGGGAACAGTGCGCGGGCTGTCGATCGCCGTCGCAGTCGTGGCCGTTGCCTATCCGGTGTATACGGTGTGGCATCTTCGATCGATGAGCGAGAAGCGTGGCTTCCTCGCGGTCATCGACGATGCCTGCCGCGATCTCGGCCCGCATGCAGCGGTCGTCGTCGTCGAGCGCGACACGAACGACCTGCTCGATGATTGGGTACCGCAGACCTTGCGCAGCTGGTGTGGTGCCGACGTCGGGGTGAGCAGCAGCTCGGCGGTCACTGCGCAGTCGTTGCACCACCTCGCCGACGAATGGAACGCACAGGGTCGGCGGTTCTTCGTCGTGGCGAACTCCACGGAAGAGGTGGGCAATCTCCTCCCCGACGCGCAGGTTCAGCAGACACGACTCGTCACGGATCCGCACGAGCTCGAGATGACGCTCACGCACCGCCCCCGGCAGTACCGGACCGAATCCTTCGCGATGGTTGTCGCGGCGGTCCCTACGAGCTGAGGTCATCCCGCACGATGACGCGATACCGCGCAATGTCGATCCGCCTCTGGAACAATCCGTACTGAGATGCAGGTGATGACCGATTCCTCGTCCGTTGTGTCGGAGTTACACGACGTGCGCGTGTCGCCTTCTGCGGCCCGGCTCAGCGACCGAGTGCTGCCGACGTGGTTCGTTGCCGGCTTGGCCGCAACGATCGTCGGCGTCGCGACCGCGGGCGCGGGCGCGGTCGTGCTGCTGATGGCGGACGTTTACGTGCCTGCCGTCGCGTTCACGGCGGCGCTGCTCGCGGCCGCCGCGACCGCCTACGGTGCGACCCGGCGCCTCGGCCGCCGCCCGGTGTCGCCCACGCCCGCGATCATCGCGATCGTGCTCGCAGCAGGGTTCCTGGCGCTCGCCGCGGGATTTCACTCCGAGCACTTGCTCACGGACCGCGATCCGGGCGTGTACGTCAACGAAGGCCGTTCGATTGCTCGCACCCATGAGCTCGATCCCCTCGTGCGGAGCGGTCCCTTCGCCGACCGGTCATACGTCGTCACCGCGCCCGGCTTCGGCGAGACCTCCCGCGGGCGTTTGAGCATGAACTTCTTCCCGATGCTCCCGGCCTTGCTCGCTCTCGGATGGTCCATCGGTGGGGACGGCGGAATGCTGATGGTCCCGGCTGTGCTCGGGACGATCGGTGTGCTCGCGGCCTATGCGCTCGCATCGCGAGCGATCGGTTCGCGCTACGCGCTCGGTGCCGTCGTGTTGCTCGTTATCAGTCCGTTGCAGCTCTGGTTCTCTCGAGACGCCTACTCGGAGCTCGTGGTCCAGATCGTCGTCCTCGGCGGGTTATGGCTGTATCTCGAGGCGCGCGCTCGACGCAGAACCGGCTTCGCGGCCCTTGCGGGAGCCGTCATCGGCTCCGCAGTGTTCGCTCGAGTCGATGTGTTCACGATCGTGCTCGGACTCGTCGTGTTCGCCGGTGTGGAGTGGGTCCGTTGCGACGACGGTGTCGAGCCGGCTCGATGCCGGCGCGTGGTGGTCGCGTTCGCCGGCTCGTTGCTCGCGACCACGGGCATCGTGTACGGGTTGATGTACGGCGTGCGCCGTGAGTACATCGACAGTTTCACCGACGAGATTCGGCTGGTCGAGGTGCTGATCGTTCTGGCGCTCGCCGGGGTCGTCGCGGGTGCTGTGGTGCACCGGGTGCGTCCGGGTACCGGCCGCGCCCTGGCTGCACGGAAGGACGTGTTCGCGCTCTTGGTGCTGATCGGGGCGGCCGCGTTCGTCTGGGCCTATGTGTGGCGTCCCGACCCCGCGCGCGATCTCCAGCAACTTGCGCCCGGTCAGCTCCCGACGGCGCAGTGGCGTGATTCGACCAACCAATGGCACTGGAGTCGATCTCTGCACTGGTTCGCGAGCTACTTCGGACTGATCGCCGTGATCGCCGCATTTCTCGGTCTCGTGGTGCTCGGGTGGCTTGCGGTGCGCGGGCGCCGCGGTGCGACCGCCGTGGTGCTCCTCGTGACACCAGTGACGATCGCGTACATTGCGCGGCCGAGCATCGCGCCCGACCAGCCTTGGGCGATGCGCCGTTTCCTCCCGGTCGTGCTGCCCGGCATCGCGATCGCCGCTGCGGCTTTCGTTGCGGCGCTGTGGTCGACGCTGTCACGCACGAGGCGCCTCGCCGTCAAGACCGTTGCCGGCGTCGGCGTGGTCGCGCTCGCGCTCGCGATCTCGGCGCCGAGCGCCGTGGGTTCGGCCGCGTTTCGCGACGCGCGCATGCAGGATGGTGCACAGGCCGCGGTGCGCGAGCTCTGCTCCGCGACCGGTCACGACTCGGCGATACTCGTGTACGGCTACGGGACTCTCGCTCTGGTGTTGCCGCAAACGCTGCGCGGGTACTGCGGCGTCCCGGTCGCGCAGCCCCGGACCTACGGCGACTTCGACATCGGCGCACTTGCGACTGCGTGGCACCGGCTCGGTCGCCGCCTGATGGTCGTGACGTCGAGCCCCGGAGCCGTCCTCAACGCGGCCCGGGGCCACGCGAAGGTCGTGACGCATGTCGAGATCGCCGACGAACACGAACCGGAGCGCGTCATGGACCACCGGCCGCAGCGGTCGGCGCCGCGACCTCTTGTCGCGTGGCTGCTCGAGGTCTCGCCGGTCGAAGGGACCACCGCTCCGCAGCAGTAGGTTGCGCACGTGCTCCTGGTGACGGCGTTGGTGGTGGTCGGTGTGGCCTGTGCGATCGCGGCCTGGCTCGTGATGCGGGAGGCGGCGCGGATGGCCGCGGAGCCGCCTCCTCCCGTGTTCGATCCCGAAGAGGCCTACGAGTGGGTCGTCGAGCACGTTCCCGACGCGGTCGCCGCCACCCTGACTCCGGACGACGTGCGGCGGATTCTCGCGTTCCAGCTCGAGTTCTTCGCCCGCAAGGGCGTTACGGGCAACGGCTCGTCGGCGAATCCCCCCGGTGACGTCGTCGTCGGTGGGGCCGAGACCGTCGACTATGTCTGCGCTCGATCGGGTGAGACCGGTGAGGCGTACGATCCCGAGCAGGTGCGAGCCGTCGTCGAGACGCAGCTGGCCTATCTCCGCGCGATCGGTGCCGTGGGGCCGAGAGCGCAGGGCCCCGACGAGCCGCGCCCGCCGCTCGGGTCCTGAGCGGATCCGGGCGCTCGGCCATTTCGGCCACGAGGCTCGTTCCCGATCTGCTACAACGGTAGGTACCGGAGAAGGGAGGTGGTCCAGCACATGCACGATAAACCTGGGACCCCGGAGGTGCGCGGCCGCTAGGCCGTCGAACTCGACTGGACCACCTGGCGGAGGTCAACCGCCGCACCACCGTCGTAGCTGTCGGAAATGGTCCCACCGACGTGACGGCGCGACGGGTCCGAATCAGTCGAAATGATCGGGGGGTGCTCAGGCGCCCCCCGATCTCCTTTTCGTGCACCGCGACCCGGAACGTGAACGGTTGCCCGGTGCTCCGGCGGCTGCCGGTAACGTCTTGCTCGTGAGTCGCCCGATCCGCTTCGAGCACTTTCGCTACGTCGGAGACAAGCGCTCGATGATCGTGTACGACCTCGACCTCTACGGGCACGATCCGTCCGTGACTGCCGCGGTCGACGACCTGCTGTCGGCCGAGGCGTTCCTGGCCATCGCTCCGCAATCGCTCGCCGAGGCGCGCAATCGCGGGTATCGCCCGCATCGGACGGCGCGGGCGGTCGAGGCGTCGAACGGGTGACGCACGCCGTCGACGCGGCCCCACCCGCGGACTTGGGATCCTCGGAGCCGATCGTGGTCGGGCGTGGCCGCGTCGGCCGTCGCATCGAGGCGTTGCCGCTCTCGCTGTTCGCGGTCGGGCTGATCGGCCTGCTCGGCGTCGTCAAGCTGGTTCGTGCGCTCGGATGGCCGTTCACATCGGGCGGCGACGTCGCCTTCATCGAGCTGGCGGTGCGCCAGATGGTGCGAGGCGGTACGGCGCTCGGACCGTACTCGCGGTTCGGCTGGCACCATCCGGGATCGCTGCTGTTCGCGGTGATGGCACCGGCGTATTGGTTGTCGGGCGAGGCATCGCGCAGCCTGTTCCTGTCGAGCTGGTTCCTGAATTGGGGTTGCGCGGTGCTGATCGTGCTCCTCGTGCGTCGAATGGCCGGCGAGCTCGCGGCGCGCGTTTCCGTGATCGCGATCGTGCTCATCGTGCACGCGTTGCATTTCGATCAACTCGCGAGTCCGTGGAATCCTTCGCTGCTTGCGATGCCGGCGCTGCTGATGTTCGTCTGCGTCGCCGCGAGTGCAGCGGGGTCCGTTCCGGCGCTGGTCGGAACGTGGCTTGTGGCGTCGTATCTCGTGCAGACGCACATCGGTACTGCTCCGCTCTGCGCGGTCGCGGTCGCGATCGCCGTCGTCGCGTTCCTTGGTGGGCGCGGCTGGCGTCCTCGCTTCGCACGTCGGGAACGCGTCGTCGTGATCGCGGGCGCCGCGCTCCTCTTCCTCGTGTGGCTACCGCCGCTCTATCAGCAGGTGACGAATCACGACGGCAACCTGACGCAGATCGCCCGGTTCTACGCGAGCCCGCCTCGAGATGCCGGCGCGACATCGCATTCGCTGCACGACGCGGCAGTACAGGTCAGCGATGTCGCGACCGCGGTGCCGCTCGGCCGGGCGCGCGGCGTCGCCGACCTCCACACGCGTTACGCGTGGGTCGCTCTCTTCGTCGTGTTGGGCATCGGGGGAGCGATCGCCGGGTGGCGACGCAACCGTTTTCTGGCGGTGTTGTGCCTGATGACACCGGTCGGGTTGTTGGTCGCGGAGCTGGCAACGACGCGGATCGTCGGTCCGCTGCTTCCGTATCTCCTTCGTTGGCTCGAGACGATCGGGATCCCGGCGCTCGTCGGCGCCGGCGCGCTCGCGGTCCTCGCCGCGGCGGGGGAGGGATCCGGGCGGCGCGCGGTCGCGGCCGGATGGGTCAGCGCCGCCGTGTTGATCGGCGTCACGCTCGCGGCGTCGCACACGGTCGTGCTGCGGGGCCGGTCGGTGTCCTTCGGGGATTCACCCTCGGCCCGCCTCGCCGCGCACGCCATCGAGCAGGCGGTCGCCAGCCGGGACACCGTGTTCGGGGTGCGCGACCGCGCGAGCGGCCTCGACGCCGGCGCAGTGGCGCTCGCTCTGGCCAAGGACGGTTACCGCTTTCGCCTCGTGCCCGGGATCGATCTCTACTCGGGCTCCACCTCGGAGCCCGTCGACGGGCCCACCTTCGAGGTGCGCAGCGTGTCACGGAGCTCGCCACCGCCACCTGTCGGCACGCCCGTCCTTCGATCACCCTTCATCGCCGTCTGGCAGGTCGACGCCGCGTCGGGCTCGGGATGAGCCACCCGGAATGGGTGCCGGCGGCGAAGGCCTACGGCCCCGCCATCCAGCACTCCGGCGGCAGCGCCTCGCGCACACCCTTACGCTTCGCCTCGAACGCGACGTCGGAGAGCGCTAGATCGGACGGCAAGGTCAGCGGATCGGCGGGGACCGCGTCGTAGGTGACCCACGACGTGCAACCGCCATAGTCGTCGCGCCACGGCACCGTCACCGGTTCCACGAGCCGGTGGACGCGCAGCACGAGAACCCACAGCGGGTCGCGCTGCTTCCAGCTGAAGCGCGAGGCGACGTACTCGCGCGTCCAGATGAGTTTGGAATCGAGCGCGTCGACGTGTTCGGGTTCGGTGATCGTCGCGACGTCGACGACGTCGGCCCACCCGTGCAGGCGGACGGCTTCACCGGCCGGCGAAGCCTCGGCCAGGTCGATCCAGTGTGCGTACGCGGGCTTCAGCAGCTCTGCCTTCTGGTGCTCCGCAGTGGGTGAAAGCCAGAACCGGCGTGCAGGCAGATCGAAGTGGCGCCCGTCCTCGCGCAAGCCGCCCTTGCGGACGTCGACGATCTGTTCGCCTTCGAGCAGCGCGTGCACGACGACCGCCCATTCCTTCAAGGCCGGGGCGGCCCCGTCGGTCGGGTTCGTCATGGAGGCGCTCACGCGGGCCAGGATAACGATTCACCCACGGCGACGGGACGGTGATGGAGGAGATCGTGTCGGAAGGGCTGCGTCTGAGCGCGCACTTCGCGCGCCCGGGCGGCATGACACGCGTGCCTGCGCTGCTGGTCGTGCCGGGCTTCCCGCGGGGGCCGGGCGGTGCTGCGGCCGTGGGCAACACCGATCAGACGCTGTGCGATCGAGTCGCGCGCGAGTCGGGGTGGGCCGGGCTCACGTTCACCTTCCGGGGGACCGGACCGTCGGAGGGTGACTTCTCGATCGAAGGCTGGCTCGCCGACGTGCGCGCGGCCGTCGATGCGCTGATCGGCCGCAGCGACGTCACGGGCGTCTGGATCGCGGGGTTTCGCCTCGGGGGGACGTTGACGATCATTACCGCGGCCGACGACGAACGCGTGCGCGGGATCGCGACGTTCGCCGCGCCGGCGTCGTTGCGCACGTGGGTGCGTGACCCGGAGTGGTTCCTCGAGTACGCGCGCCGCACGGGCGTGCTGCGCACTCCCGGGTACCCGCCCGATCCGGGCGCGTGGACTCGCGCAATCGAGAACCTCGATCCCGTGGCGGAAGCGGGCCGGGTTGCACCGCGGCCGTGGTTGCTCGTCCACGGATCGGCCGACGACGTCGTGCCCGTCGACGACGCGCGCGCCCTCGCCGCGGCCGGCCGTGAGGGAAGCGAGCTGCGCATCGTGGCCAACGGCGCGCACCGACTCCGCCACGATCCCCGGGCTATCGCGATGTTGCTCGGCTGGCTCGACCGCCAGGAACCCTGACCGGCGCGCCCACCACGCTCCCAACTGTCGGGAGGATCATGGGCGCATAGCGCCCATCACGCTCCCAACTGTGGGGAGGATCATGGGCGTATACCGCCCACCAGGCTCCCAACTGTTGGGACGATCATGGGCGTATACCGCCCATCACGCTCCCAACAGTTGGGACGAACTGTCGGGATCATGGGTGGTGCTCGGTGCGCACGCGGGCGCGGGCGTCGGCGAGCACCGCATCCAGCGTCTCGTCGAGGGCGAACCGCGGCTCCCAGCCCGTCGCGCGCTGCAGCTTCGCGGGGCTGCCGATGAGGCACGGCACCTCGACCGGTCGCACCAGCTCCGGGTCGACCTCGAGGCGCAGCGTCCGGGTGGCGCGCGCGACGAGCCTCCGGGCGATGTCGCCGATCGCGACGCCCCGCCCGCGGCACACGTTGTAGACCTCGCCCGGCTCGCCCCGGGTCATCAGCAGGCGGTACGCGCGCACGACGTCGCGCACGTCGGAGACATCGCGGACCGGATCGATCGCGCCGACGCGCACGGCATCGCCGCCCGCGATCTCGGCGCGGGCGACGCGATCGGCCAGCGCCGGTACGACGAACCGCGCGCTCTGGCCGGCACCGGTGTGGGAGAACGCCCGCACGCGGATGGTGTCGAGGCCGTGGGCCAGATGGGCCTGGAGCGCGAGGTACGAGGCTGCGACCTTGCTCACGCCGTACGGCGTCACCGGGCGCAGTGGTGCGTCCTCGTCGAGCGGCGTTCCGTCGAGCACGCGCCCGTACTCCTCCGAGCTGCCGACGACGAGGACCCGCCGTGTCCCGGCCGAGCGCGCCGCGTCGAGCACGTGCGCGGTTCCTTCGATGTTCACCCGGAAGCATGCCGTCGTGTCGGCCCAGGAGTCCCCGACGTGTGACATCGCCGCAAGGTGATACACGACCTCCGGCCGGTAGCTCGTAAACGCGCGCGCGACGGCTTCGCGGTCGGTGACGTCGAAGCCCCGTTCGTCGAGGCCGAGACCCGCGACCTCGTCGCCGCAGTCGGAGCAGTGCTCGACGAGATACGGGCCGACGAATCCCGTCGCGCCCATGACGAGCGCTCTCATGCCGAGAGGCTGACCGGCGCGGCGCGGTGGTAGGCGTCGACGTGTCCCTCGACCGCGCGGTCCCAGGTGAACGTGCCGGCGCGCCGGGGACCGGCCGCCCGCAAGCGAGCCGCCAACTCGCGGTCGTCGAGCAACGATGCGATCGCGGCCGCGAGCGCTCCGGCATCACGCGGAGGTACGAGCAGCGCGGCGTCGCCCGCGATCTCCTCGAGCGCGGAACCGAGGGTCGTCACGAGCGGCGTGCCGCACGCGAGCGCTTCGAGCGCCGGCAACCCGAACCCTTCCTCGAGGGACGGGTACGCGACCGCGGCCGCATGACGGAACAGCGCCGCGAGGGTGTCGTCGTCCAGATATCCGGGCCGCACGATGCGCGTCACGGCACCGCTCGCCGCGATCGCGGCACGCGTCGCCGCGCTGCCCCAGCCGTCGTTGCCGGCGAGCACTAAACGCAGATCCGGTCGCGTCGCCGCGACGCGAGCGAAGGCCTGTACGAGGGTCGGAACGTCCTTGCGCGGCTCGATGGTCCCGGCGAACGCGACGTACGGCGGCGTGACGCCGTGGGCCGCGAGATCTTCGAGCTCACGAGCAACGCCGGTGTCGCCCGCAGGCGCGAACCGGGCATGGTCGACTCCGTGGGGCACGACCACGATCTCGCAATCGGGATCGAGCCGGGCGCGGAGGCGCTCGGCCGTGAACGCGCTCACGCAGATGACGACCGACGCGCGCTCGACCGCGGCCGCAATCATGCGGCGGAAGTAGAGCACCTTGGTGCGTTCGTGCCAGTCCGGATGGTCGAAGAAGGTGAGGTCGTGGACGGTCACCGCCGTAGGCACGTCGATCCGCAAGGGCAGCGTGTAGTGCGGCCCGTGCCAGACGTCGGGCCGCACGGATCGGGCGACGCTCGCCGCGCCCGTTTGCTCCCACACGAGGCGGGAGGGGCGGCGGTCGGGCACACGGGAGATGATCGCGGCGCGGGGAGCAAGGACTCGCCAGCGATCGCCGTCGTGGCGGCGCGTGAGCAGGTGCAGCTCGACGTCGTCGCGCGCGGCGAGGCCCGCCGCGATCGCGATCGTGTACACCCCCGCACCCACCGGCCGGCCGGGAACCGCCGAGACGTCGAGCAGCACGCGCACGCGGGGAGTCTACGAACCGAACCGCTCGAGCGCGCGCGCGTACACGCGCGCGTGGCCGGCGGCCGAGCGTTGCCACGTGAGCTCGGCGGCTCGCTCCCGGCCGGCCGTGCGCAACTCGGCTCGCAGGGTCTCGTCGTGGAGCAGGCGCCGGAGCTGGCGGGCGCACTCGGTGACGTCGCCCGGGGCGAACAGTGCCCCGGCGCCCTCGACGACCTCCTCGATCGACGAGCCGGTCGTCGCCACCGTCGGCGTGCCCCGGACCATCGCCTCGACGGCGGGTAGCCCGAAGCCTTCGTAGAGCGACGCGCTGCAGAAGACCTCGGCGCGGCGGTAGAGCGCGTCGAGAACGTTCCAGGGCTGGGTGCCGAGCACCTTCACGAACGGAAGATCGAGGCCCCGCACCTCGCCCCATCCGCGAGGACCGGCGACGACGAGCGTGAGATCGGGGTCGGTGCGGCGCAGCTGTGCCACCGCACGGACGATGGTGGTCACGTCCTTGCGCGGCTCCACGGTCCCCACGGTCAGGACGTACGGCGCGCGCACGCCTACGCCGGCGACCACGCGATCGACGTCCGCGTCGTCGCGGGGTCGCGGCGGATCGACGCCGAACGGCACGACCTCGAGGCGGTCGGGTGCGAAGCCCTCCCGTTCGAGCTCGCGCCGCGTGAAGACCGATGGAACGACGACGAGTGTCGCGTGCCGGCGCGCGAGCGCGAGTCCGCGCCGGTGGAAGCGCACGCCGCGGCGCGTCGTGACGTGCGGGACGCGCAAGAACGCGATGTCGTGTGCGGTGACGACGAGCGGCTGATCTCGCACTGCGGGAATCGCCAGGCTCGGTGCGTGCACGACGTCGGCCGTGATGCGCACGAGCGGTCGCTGCGTCCTGTGCCACAGCTCGTAGCGCACGCTGCCGTGCGGAAGCCCGAGGTCGATCCACGGAACACGCGGCACGACGCCCGGAGGGCGCGCGCCCGCGGCGAACGCGATGGGCTCGACCCCGAAATCGGGGAGGCGGCGCATGAGCTCGATCTCGTACCGCCCGATGCCGCCCGGTACGGGCTGCAGCAGTTGCCCCGCGTGGATCGCAACTCTCACGCCGACGACCCCGCGAGCCGCTGATACCAGTCGGCGAGCCCGCGCGCCGTGCTGTCCCACGAGAATTGCCGGACCCGCTCGCGGCCCCGCGTGACGAGCCCGGCGCGCACCTCGGAGTCCGACAGGGCCCGATGCATCTCGGCCGCGAGCGCGGCCTCGTCGGTCGGCTCGACGAGCAACGCCGCGTCGCCCGCGATCTCGGGGATCGAACCGGCGCGCGCCGCGACGACCGGCACGCCGGCCAGCATCGCCTCGAGGACCGGGAAGCCGAAGCCTTCGTAGATCGAGGGGTACGCGAGCAGCGCGGCGCGCTCGAGCAGGGCGCGACGACCGGCCGCGCTGACGCCGCCCGCGAGCACGACCCTCGACCGCGGTCGGGCCGGGAGCCGGCTGATCGCCGCGTCGATGCCGGCACGCGCGGGGCCGTCGTGGCCCGCGATCACGAGCCCGAGATCGGGGTGCTGATCCGCCAGCGCGCCGAACGCCGCGACGAGGTGATCGAGATTCTTGCGGGGCTCGAGGGTGCCGATGGCGACCACGAAGGGCGCGCCGTCGAGCCGCTCCTCGACGACGGCCGGCATCTCTGATTCGGTGCCGAGCGTGGGGACGCCGAGCGGGATCACGGCGAGCCGTCCCGACTCGCGCAGACCCGGACCGAAGACCTCGTCGATCTCGCCCGCGACGAACGCGGAGCCGGTGTGCACCGTCGCGCCGCGCGCGATCGCGCGTCGGATGATCGGCTCGTACGCGCGCACGGCCGCGGTGCACAGTTCGGGGTAACGGACGAACGAACAGTCGTACACACTCACGAGCGCGGGCAAGCGGCTCGGCGGTGCGAGGTAATTCGTCGCGTGGAGCACGCTCGCGGGGCGTAGCCAGTGATCGATGCGTGGTTGCTCGGCGCGCACCCACGAGGCCAGGAGGACGCGCGCGGGGATCGGAACGAAACGCGTACCCGGCGGCGCGTCGGACCTGTGCAGGCGCGCCCGCGCGCTGAGTGTGTACGGAACGAGGTCCGGGCCGGCTTCGAGCGCGCGCAGAGCCGCGACGATCTCGGCGACCGCATTGCCGATGCCGGTGCGCGCGCCGAGTAGCGGGGTGACATCGATTGCAACGGTCGGACGCGCCGTCGAAGACACTCGGAGTGTGCTACCACACCGTCACGGTGCGCGCGGAGTTTGGTATCGGCCGCGCCGATGTGCTTCGCTAGACCTTTGAAGGCGGGCGGGGCTGCCGATAACCCTGGTTGAGAACTGGGGGGAGTCGTGCCCGACGACAGCCACCGTCGCATTACCCGCCGCGCGGCGCTTCAGCTCGGCGCGGGCGCGGGCATCACTGCCGCCGCCACACCCTGGCTCGCGCGATTGCACGGTGCCGAGGGGGTTGCGCTGGCGGATGCTCGGCCGGCACTGCGCGCCGTACCCGACTGGCCGGTGCCGCCGATGATCACGCGTGCGCAGTGGGGCGCGAACGAGGCGTTGCGCAAGCCGGGCCAGGAGTACGACGCGCGGGTGTTGAAGATGATCGTGCACCACACCGGCACGCCGAACGACATCACCAACTACGCCGGTCTGTGCCGGGGGATCCTCGCCAACGAGACCGCGGGCGTGTACATCGACATCGCGTACAACTGGCTCATCGATCCCCTCGGCCGCATCTACGAGGGCCGGTGGGCCCAGAATTATCCCGCGGGTGTTCCCCACACCGGCGAGCTCAACGGGTTGAACGTGCGCGGCGGGCACGCCATCTACCACAACTCCAGGACGATCGGCGTCGCGTTGATGGGTACCTACGACACCATCGATCCGCCACCGCCGATGGTCGACGCCCTCGTCACACTGCTGGCGTGGAAGTGCGCGCGCTGGGGTGTCGATCCGCTGGGCCGCGGCCCGTACCTCGCGTCGAACGGGGTGCTCGAGAACCTCTTCAACATCTGCGGGCACCGCGACACGTCGGCGACGGACTGCCCGGGCCAGCGCACCGAGCCGATGCTGCCCGCGATCCGCGCGAAGGTCGCGGCGCGGCTCACGGGGGGCGGGTACTGGATCGCGTCGAACGCGGGACAGGTCATCCCGTTCGGCGGCGCGTCCGCCGACGGCCTGGCCGGGAGCTTCCGTCCGACGTTGCCCATCGCCGGCATCGCCGGGCAGCTGTCGGGGCCGGGCTACTGGCTGTTCGCACCCGACGGCAGCGTCTACGCGTTCGCGGGGGCTCCCTTCCTCGGCTCGCTCCACGGCCTCCGGCTGAACGCGCCGATCGTCGGGATGGCATCCACGCCGACGGGCCGCGGGTACTGGCTCGCGGGCGGCGACGGCGGCGTCTTCAGCTTCGGCGACGCGCGCTTCTACGGATCGACCGGCAGCATGCGTCTCGCCGCGCCGGTGCTCGGTCTCACGTCGACGCCGACGGGGCGTGGCTACTGGATGTATGCGAGCGACGGGGGCATCTTCAGCTTCGGCGACGCGCGCTTCTACGGATCGACGGGCGGTATCCGGCTGAACCAGCCGGTCGTGGGGATGGCGGCGCGCCCGCAGGGCGACGGCTACTGGATGGTCGCCCGCGACGGAGGTGTGTTCGCGTTCGCCAAGGCGCCGTTCCGCGGCTCGGGCGCGTCACAGCAGCTTGCTCCGTGCGTTTCGATGCTGCCGTCGACGACGGGCAACGGGTACGTGATCCTGCGCCGCGACGGCACCATCTCCGCGTTCGGCGACGCACCGAACCTGGGCGGCGCGGTCGGCCAGGTCGTCGGCAGCGCGATCGGCATCGCCGGACGGTTGAAGCCGTTCTGACCGAGCGGGCTACGACACGAACGCGGCGACGCTGACGATCGGTGCCGGAGGCGGGTTGTCGCCCAGGCTCCCGACGAACGGCGTGTCGGCGAAGTCGAAGATGCCGCCGTCGCTGCCGACCATGAGATAGCCGTTGCCGTACGCGACGAGCGCGATGATGGGCCGGTTGAGGCGCACGCCGCCCATCGAGCCGCGGAAGGGTGCGTGGAACGCGAAGACGCCACCATCCGACGCTACGAGCCAGTAGCCGCGGTTGTCGGGTGAGGCGGCGATACCGACCACCGGCTTGTTCAGGCGTACGCCGCCCATCGAACCCCGGAAGCGCGCGTCGCCGAAGGCGAACACTCCGCCGTCGGATCCCACCATGTAGTACCCGCGACCAGTGGCGGTCGCCGTCGACGCGATGATGCGGCCCTGCAGCCGGACGTTGCGCATGTCGCCGTAGAGGTGCGCGTCGCCGTACGCGAACGCGCTGCCCTCGTCGGTGAACAACAGGTATCCGCTGCCCGACGGCGTCGCCGAGATCGTGCTCACCTGCTCACCGGGTCGCAACGGAGGCCTTCCGCCGTGGTTCGCCGCGGCGCCGAACGCCCGCACGTTGCCGCGGCCGTCCGTCGTCCAGTAGCCGAGCCCGTCGGTGCGGGTCGCGATCGCGACGACCGGGCCCGAGGTGTCACCCAAGCGAGGAGCCGCACCGAACGAGTACACGTGGCCGTCCGAGCTCAACATCCAATAGCCCGCGCGATGCACCACGGCGAGCACGACGACCAGGTTCGACGCGGCCGGCGGACCCTGGCCCGCGACATTGGTGGCGGCGACGTGGAAGCGGTACGCGACCCCGGGCGTGAGGCCGTTGACCGTGGCGTTCAGCCGTGAACCGGGCACGACGACGGTGGCGCCGCCGGGCGATGCCGTCACGGTGTACGACGTGACGGGAGCGCCGTTCGGCGCGGCGGCGCGCCAGCTCACCGCCGCGCGCGCCGTGCCGGCCGTCGCCGAGACGGATGTCGGCGGACCGGGTGGCGCGAGTCCGATGGTGATCGTGACCGGTTCCGACGGCGTGCTGTCCCCGAAGGTGTCGCGGGCCGAAACCGTGAAGGTGTACGCCCTTCCTCCGACGAGGTTGCCGATGGTGGCCGAGCGGGCGGTGCCGGAGACGGTGAACGGTTGCGTCGCGGGGCTCGTCACGATGTACTGCGCGATCGCGCTGCCGTTCGCGCCGGCCGCGTTCCACGACAGCGTGGCGGTGCCTGGTCCCGCCACCGCCGAGACGCCCGTCGGCGGGCCCGGCGACTGCGGGCCGGCGCCGATGCACGTCCCGTGGCTGTTGCTCCACGCGTTCTCGGCGACGTAGTTGGTCCCGTCGCCGGCGGTGAACGTCGAGTTCGTCGCGCACGCGTCGGCGATCTCGGCCGAGTTCACCGCGTCGTACCACCCGAGCGGGGGGCCGAAATCGGGCGCACGACCCACCTCGGGATCCGTCACGGCCTCGACGAGCTCGTGCCCGACGATGGCGGTGATGCTGTCGAACGATGTCGACGCGTACTGGCAGCCGGGGTCGGTGGGGTCCTGCCACGGGATGACGGCGTAGTACGCCTCCGGGAACCGGGTGTCGACGGTGTTGTGGTACGCGCAGAAACCGCTCTTCGAGTCACTACCCATCAACGAGACGACCTGGCCCTTGCGGAAGAACACGACGTACAGCGTGTTCGCGTCGGGTGCGGGCAGGTGCTTCGCTTGGATCTGGGCGGCCAGCTCCGGCTGGATGTTCGCGGCGTCGTCGATCGTCGACCCGTTGTTCGCGGACGACGGCGTG
>DATMUX010000749.1:0-8201 GCA_035563695.1 Acidimicrobiia bacterium | reverse complement strand
ATCTGGCCCGACTTCCTGCCCGCGTACGACGCGATCGCGACGCTCGTGCACCTGCTCGACCTGCTCGCGGCCGCGGGCGAGCCGCTGTCGACGGCGCTCGCCGCCGTGCCCGACTCGCACGTCGCGCACGAGGTGGTGCCGACGCCGTGGGAGCGCAAAGGCGCGGTGATGAGGGGGATCATGGAACGCGCCAAGGAACGCCCGACCGTGCTGGTCGACGGCGTCAAGATCATCTATCCCGACGGCTGGGCGCTCGTGCTGCCCGATCCGGAGACGGCGGTCACGCACATCTGGGCCGAGGGGGCGAGCGACGTCGAGGCCCGCCGCCTCGTGGCAGTGCACGCCGGTCAGGTGGCCGAGCTCACCCGGTAGCTCGCCCAACGAGGGGAAGCGCCCGTCGCGCGATCGCCGGAATTCGAGTGTCGGTGCGGCGGTGTCTAGCATCCCGCGCCGTGAACATCCCCGACGATCTCCGCTACACCGCCGAGCACGAGTGGGTGCGCGTCGAAGGCTCGACCGCTCGGGTCGGCATCACCGACTTCGCCCAGGACAGCTTGGGCGACGTGGTCCTCGTGCAGCTTCCCGACATCGGGCTCGACGTCGTCGCCGGCGCGAGTGTGAGCGAGATCGAGTCGACCAAGTCGGTGTCCGACATCTACGCCCCGGTGACCGGTGTCGTCGGCGCCGTCAACGACGCGCTCGCCGATCGCCCGGAGCTCGTGAACGAGAGCCCGTACGGTGACGGCTGGATGTTCGAGATCGAGCTGGCCGACGCGGCCGAGCTCGACGCACTGCTCGACGCGGCCACGTACCGCGCGCGGATCGAGGGATGAATCTCGGTCGATAATCGTGCAAACTGCGCGAGTCGGGAGCAGTTGCTACTAGTACGTCGGTGACCTGTTGACTACGGTGCGTGGTGGGAAGGGAACCGGTGCGACTGTGGGATCGCAACCGGCGAGGGCGAGGCAGGGACGCCTCGCACACCGCAGGGAGGCAATGCCATGGTCGGCAGATGGCCGCGCAATTCGTCGCGGCGCGCGCTCGCGCGTTCGGTGCTCGTCATCGCAGTGTGCATCGTCATCGCGGGCAGCGTCGGTACGGCCGTTGCGTGCGGGACGTGGGGCGGCGGCGGAGGCGGAAGCGGTTGCGGTGACGGCGGCAGCACCGGGTGGCACGGGCAGGACTCCTCCGCGGACCGCTACCACCACCGCGACGGGAACTGCCCGCCGCCGACGTCGACGACGACGACTACCAAGCCGAAGCCGAGGTGCTCGACCACCACGACGAGCACGACGACGACGCCGACGACGGAACCGACGACCACCACGACCGCGCCGCCGGAGTCGACCACGACCGCGCCGCCGGAGTCGTCGACGACGACGAGCCCGCCCGAGTCGAGCACGACGACGTCGGTGCCCACGACCTCGTCGACCGAGGCCACGCCCAGCTCGACCGTCGCGCCGACGACGACCACGACGGTGCACGAGCAGGGATCGACGGTTCCGACGACGGCACCGCCGAGCACGACGACGACGCCGCCGTCGGGACCGCTGCCGTTCACCGGGACGTCGGGGCTGCCCCTCGCCATCGGGCTCTTGTCGGTGTTGACCGGGTCGGTGCTGCTTGCGTTGCGGTCGGTGCGCCGGCGTGGGCGCGCACCACTCGACTGAGGATGAGGGGTCGACTGAGGATGAGGGGTCGACTGAGGATGAGGGGTCGACCGAGGATGAGGGGTCGACCGAGGATGAGGGGTGGACCGAGGATGATGGGAGGGTCGATGCAGTCCTGGGAATGGCGCATCGCGCGCGATGACGCAGGGGAGTACAGGTTCAGCCCGGTCGCGGTGCACGAGGCCGCGGTCGTGACCGCCGAGGTGCTCCTCGCATTCGACGTGTCGCGACCCACGATCATCGCCGAGCTCGAAAAGAAGTTCGGCATGACGCCCGCGGAGGCCGGGGAGGTGCTGCACGAGGCGCGCCGTCGCGTCGGTCCGACCGACGCCGGCGCGACGGCGTTCCCCGAATCCAGCGCAACGAGGAGGCTCACCCTTTCGTTGAGGTCGAGGCCCGCATTGTGAGGGTCTGAGCCGCGCCGATAGCCTGCGGCGCGTGCTGTGCGCCCGCTGCGGCCATGAGAATCCGCCCAACGCCCGGTTCTGCTCGTCGTGCGGTGCCCAGCTGGTCTCGGCCGAGGGTGAGGAGACCACGCTGACGCTGGCCGCCGTGGAAGCGGCCGACACGGAGGACGAGCTCGAGCGCTACCTCGACGACCTTCCCGCCGGCGTCGGGTTGCTGGTCGTGCGCCACGGTCCCGAGACCGGGTCGTCGTACCGGCTGGAGCAGGCGAAGACCGCGATCGGCCGGCATCCCGATTCCGACGTGTTCCTCGACGACATCACCGTCTCGCGGCGTCACGTCGTCATCGAGCGTGCGGGCGACGCATTCACGCTGCGCGACGTCGGATCGCTGAACGGCACCTACGTCAACCGCAAACGTGTCGACGAGGCGAAGCTGAAGTACGGAGACGAGGTGCAGATCGGCCGGTACCGCCTGACGTTCGTCGTCGGCGGCGAGCGCGGCGAGCGGGAAGGCTGACCATTGGCGAAGCGAGCACATTCGTCGATCGGTGACGTACTGAACCAGCTGCGCGACGAGTTTCCCGACATCACGATCTCGAAGATCCGGTTCCTCGAGAGTCAGGGACTCGTCGAGCCGGAACGTACGCCGTCGGGGTACCGCAAGTTCTATCCCGCGGACGTCGAGCGCCTGCGCTTCATCCTGCGCCAGCAGCGTGAGAAGTTCCTCCCGCTCAAGGTCATCAAGGAGCAGCTCGACGAGATCGACGAGAACGGAGGCTTCGCGACGGCCGAGGGACCGCCCGACCGGCTACTCGACATCCGGACCGTCGACGCGTTGTTCGAGCAGACGCGCCGGGCGGCGCAGGTGGCCGAGGCGCGTTCGGTGGCCGCGCTCGTGCGCGACGACGAAGGTGCCGAGGACCTCGCGATCTCCGAGAGTGGCGTCATCCTGACGCGCGCCGAGCTCGCGCGTGCGGCCGGGCTGACGGACCAGGATCTCGGCCTGCTCGAGGAGTACGGGCTCGTGACGCCCAGCCACACGTCGCGCGACCGGGTCCTGTTCGACGACGATGCGCTGGCGGTCGCGCGCGTCTGCGCCGGCTTCATGCGGCACGGCATCGAGCCGCGCCACTTGCGCATGTACCGCGCGTTCGCCGAGCGCGAAGCCTCACTGTTCGAACAGGTGCTGCTGCCGTACCGCCGCCAGCGCAATCCCGAGGCCCAGGCTCGTACCACGGAGACGCTCGGTGAGCTCGCGGGCCTCGGTCGCCGGTTGCGTACGGCGCTGCTGCGGCAGACGGTGCGCCGATCGGCGACCGGTTGACGGGGTGGTGGTGATGCCGGCCGTCCTGCTCGACGAGTCGGCGATCGCAACGCAGGTGGGCCGCCTCGGGCGCGAGATCGCCGCCGACCATCCGGGGGGCGTGCTGCTCATCGGCGTGCTGAAGGGCGCGCTGATCTTCCTGGCCGACCTGGCGCGGGCCGTTCCGGACATCGACGTCGAGATCGACTTCATCTCGATCTCGCGCTTCGCGCCCGATACCGGTCGCGTGAAGATCCTGCACGACGTCGAGGCCGACATCACGGGACGCGACGTCGTGCTCGTCGAGGACATCGTGGATACCGGTCTGACGCTCGCGTACCTCGTCGGCCAGCTCGAAGCTCGCGGGCCGCGGCGGCTCGCGACCTGCGCGATGCTCGACCGTCCGGGGCGGCGGATCGTGCCGCAGGCGCTCGACTACCGCGGATTCGAGCTCGCCGATCAGTACGTGCTCGGGTACGGGCTGCACCTGCGCGACCTGTACCGCAACGTGCCCCGCGTGGTCGAGGCCGACCGGAACGTGGTGCTCGCGACCCCCGAGGCGTACGTCGACGAGCTGTATCGCCAAGATAGGCCCGCTTGAGCCCGGTGGTAGGGTGCATGGGGTGAGCGGCAGCCGTTCGGAGGAGCCGTGATTCGCCTGTCGTTGATCGGTGTGCGCGTCGAGGTGCCGACGAATCAGCCGATCGTGCTCCTCCGCGAGGAGGGCGGCACGCGATTCCTGCCGATCTTCATCGGCTCGCCCGAAGCGACTGCGATCGTCTACGCGCTGCAGGGCATGGAGACTCCCCGGCCGATGACGCACGACCTGTTCAAGACCGTGCTCGACGGCATGGAGGTCAAGCTCGAACGCGTCGACATCACCGAGCTGCACGACGGCACGTTCTTCGCCGAGATCGAGCTCGACCGGGACGGCGCGAAGTCGCGGATCTCGTCCCGTCCCTCGGATGCGATCGCCCTCGCGGTGCGCTACGGCGGCGACATACCGATCTACGCCGATGAGGCGGTGCTCGACGAAGCCGGGGTCCTCTTCGACGCCGACGAGGAGGAGCAGGAGGTCGAGCAGTTCCGTGAGTTCCTCGACAGCGTGACGCCGGAGGACTTCGCGTAGCCCCCACCCCGGGGCGAACCTGCGTCGAATTTCCCGAGCACGTATGGAGCATTGACGCAGGTACGTGCGGTTGGGGTCGAGAGTTGGCTCCTTGAGCCTCCGAAACAGGTCGAGGTTTACGGTTCGACGCCGATGTAGTTACACTCGTGTGACCAGGCGGCACGCGCCGCTCCCGGAGGAGGAGTCTGGATGGCCGAGCAGGGCTACCGCGGACCTCAGGTGTGCAAGATCGTCGGGATCACGTACCGCCAGCTCGATTACTGGGCGCGCACCGACCTCGTGCGCCCGTCGGTGATGGACGCCAACGGCAGTGGCACGCAGCGGCTGTATTCGTTCCGCGATCTACTCGAGCTCAAGGTCATCAAGCAGATGCTCGACGCGGGGATCTCGTTGCAGTCGGCGCGCAAGGCCGTCGAGTCGCTGCGCGGCTTCAAGAAGGATCTCGCGTCGGCGCGCATCGTGATCCAGGGACCGAGCGTGGTGCTCGCCGAGAGCGACGAGCAAGTCATGGATCTGTTGCGCGGTGGGCAGGGCGTGTTGAGCGTCGTGCTCGACGTGGAGCCGCTGCAGCAGACGATCACGGAAGCGGTGCAGCTGGCGTTCGAGGTGGGGGGACAGGCGCAGGCGGCATCGCACTCGGGACGGGCGTGACCGACACCAAAACGCTCCCGCACGAACACGTGCGCTTCGCGCACAACTCGGAGCGTCAGTTCGCGAAGCTTCTCGACTTCTACGGCATCGCGTGGGAGTACGAGCCTCGAACGTTCGCGTTGGAGCACGACCGTGACGGCCGTCCCACCCAAGCCTTCACGCCCGACTTCTACCTTCCGGCCTACGACCTGTACATCGAGATCACGACGCTGAACCAGAAGCTCGTGACGAAGAAGAATCGCAAGGCGCGCCGGCTCGTCGAGCTCTATCCCGGCGTCCAGATCCGCGTGCTCTATCAGCGCGACTACCTCCACCTGTTGGTGAAGTACGGATTGGAACCTCCGTCGCAGCTCGCCGACGACACCGCGCCGGGCGATGCGTCGCCGCTGCCGTTCGACCTCGGCCGGCGCGCGCGGCCCGCGCCGACCGGCTCGACGGCCGAGAGCGCGTAACCTCGACCCGTGAGCGACGGATCCATGCGGCACAGCCCGCTCGACGCGCAGCATCGGGCCCGCGGGGCGCGCATGGTGCCGTTCGGCGGATGGGACATGCCGCTGCAGTTCACCGGCGTGCTCGAGGAACATCGAGCATGCCGCGAGCGCGCGGTCGTGTTCGACGTGTCGCACCTCGGCACGATCGAGTGCGGCGGCCCCGGTGCGTTCACCGTGCTCCAGTGGTTGCTGACCAACGATCTCCGCAAGATCGAACGCGGCCGCGCGCAGTACACCCACCTGCTCGACGCGGCCGACGCGCACGTCGTCGACGACATCATCGTCTGGTGGGTCGACGGCGCGCGGTTCTTCGTGATGCCGAACGCTTCGAACACCGACGACCTGGTCGCGGCGTTCGAGGAGGGGCTCGCCCGGTGCGACGACGAGGTCCTGTTCGCCGACATCACCTCGTCGCGGGCGGTGCTCGCGGTGCAGGGGCCGCAGGCGCGGGCGCTGCTGGCCAAGGTTGCGCCCGACGCGGCCGACGTTCCGCGTTTTCACGTACGGCGCGTCGGCGATCTCGTCGTCGCGGGGACCGGCTACACGGGAGAGGACGGGGTCGAGCTGCACGTTCCCGCGGCGGGCGCGGCCGCGCTGTGGGAGGCGCTCTGCGATGCGGGAATCGTCCCGGCCGGTCTGGGCGCGCGCGACACGTTGCGACTCGAAGCGGGCCTGCCGCTGCACGGCCACGAGCTCGGTCCCGGCATCACGCCGTTGCAGGCGGGGCTGGGCTGGGTGGTGGGCTGGGACAAGGACGACTTCCGCGGCCGCGCGCCGCTCGAGGCCGAACGGGACCGCGGCATCGCGCGCCGGTTGCGCGGTATCGCCGTCGACGGCCGGCGCCCGCCGCGCGAGGGTTCCCGAGTGCTGCGTGACGGACTCGACGTCGGTGTAGTGACGAGCGGCAACTTCTCGCCCATGCTCGGCCACGGCATCGCGCTCGCGTTCGTTCCTCCCGACCTCGCACCGGACGACGGCGTGCAGATCGACGTACGCGGCCAGCTGCTCGACGGGCGGGTCGTTCGCCTGCCCTTCGTGAAGTCGTGACGATCCGCGACGCGGAGCCCTCCGACCTCGACGAGATCCTGGCCCTCGTGCGCGAGCTCGCCGAGTACGAGCGCGAGCCCGACGCGGTGGTGTTCGACCGCGACGAGTTCTGTCGCCACGTGTTCGGCGCGGACGCGGTGGCGCGTGTGCTCATCGTCGAGCACGACGACGCTGCGATCGCGGGCATGGCGCTCTACTACCGAACGTTCTCGACCTGGCTCGGGCGCGACGGTATCTGGCTCGAGGATCTTTTCGTGCGGCCGCGGTACCGGCGGTGCGGGTACGGGCGCGCGCTGCTCGCGGCGTTGCGCGAGCGCACCGAGGGACGGATCGAGTGGTCGGTGCTCGACTGGAACACGCCCGCGCACGAGTTCTACCGGGCGCTCGGCGCAGCACCCGTCGACGGTTGGACGATGTGGCGTTGGCCGGGGCAGTAGAAGTCGGTGGAGTAGTAGCAGTAGCAGTAGCGCTTGCCGCCGACCGGTTCGGGGATCAGACTGCGCCGAACCGATCCGTTACCCAGGGGAACCGGAGGAACGGCATGAACGACTACGACTACGGCGATCTCGCGCAATTCGCGGACAGCGACATCACGAGCCTCACACCCGAGCAGATGGGGCTCGACGTGACCGCCAGCTCCTGCCTCGCCGATTGCTGGCGGCAGTTCGAGGAGTGCCGGAACTCCCAGGACGGGAACTACTGCCTCGCGATGCTGAACTACTGCCGGATGAACTGTCCCGACGCGGGCTGATTCGCGGCCGCCGACGGCGTGTCGCCCGTTGCTCAGGGCGTCGAGCCGAAGCGCCGATAGGCCCTCCTATGGCGTTGGACATCGGCGGATCCTCCCGGGCAGGGAAGTGGCTCGTCGTCGGCCGGGACCCGAGCCAGCGGTGGCGGCTCGCGGATGACACCAACCTCGACTACATCGAGGCGCAGATCAAGGCCGCGATGCGAAGCGGCGACACCCTGACGGTCGAGGTGGGCTGCGTTGAAGGGTCACAGAAGCACCGTCTCGTCCTGAACGGTCACGCCTTGCCGTATGTCCTCCTGATCGAAGACGGCGAGGTCGGCTGACCGTCGACTCCCGCAGATGCCGGACGCCGGTCGCGCCCGGTCAGGTCACGCGCCGGCACTTCACCACGAGAATGGTCGGTACCGGTTCCCGAGGTTCGACGACGCGGTCGAGTGCGAAGCCGGCATCGATGAGCGTGTTCAGGTACGTGGAGATCGTTCGGTGCGACGACCCGACGCGTGCGCGCACGCCGTCGGGATTGTGGTCGGCCGAGGTCCAGCGGCCCTCGTCGAAATACGTCGCATCCGGAGGCCAACTCGACAGTCCGGCCTCGTTGCCCGGAAAGCAGGGGTGGACCATGGAGATCACGAACCAACCGGAGTGACGGACCGTCGCGGCTACCGCGCCGATCGTTCCCTCGATGCCGTCGATGTCCATCATCGCCATCTCCCACAGCGCGCCGTAGAACGGGACGCCGTCCCACCAGCGGT
>DATMUX010000748.1:0-2997 GCA_035563695.1 Acidimicrobiia bacterium | reverse complement strand
GTTCCATCGGGCCCGGCTCGCGCAGCTGTTGCGCCCGCGCGTCGAGGCCGGCGATTCGGTCGTCTGATTGCCGGCGCCGCCATTCTCGATCCCTCCCGCAACGTTGCGTGGCTGAACCACCTGCGCGGTGGTTGAGTCACGCAAGTTCGCCTGCCCGGGGGCCGCCTGCTCTAGCTCTGGTCGATCTTCTGACCGTTGACGCCCACCACGTAGAAGCCGTTCACGCCCTGGCCGGTGGCGTCGCCGGCCTTCTTGTCGGCGGACCACAGGTAGAGCGGCTTGCCGTTGACCGCGAGCTGCTTCCCGCCGTTCGGGCCGGTCACGGTCGAGAACATCGCCGCACTCAGCCCGGTGCCGTACGTGGGTGTCCCGGTGGCGTACAGCGGCGGCCACGCGGTCGCACACACGCCGGTGCAGCTCGCCTTGCCCGGGGTCGTGTCCTTGTCCCAGACATACAGCGTCATGCCCGCCGAATCGACGAGGATCGCCTTGCCGATCGTGGCGTTCATTCCGCTCGAGACGGTCGCGGTGCTCGACGGGCTCGACGACGCAGCCGTCGTGGGCGCGGTCGTGGCCGCGGGCGCCGTCGCCGCCGGAGCCGTGGAGGCCGGGGCCGTCGTCCCGCCCGACGCGGACGTCGACTTGCTGCTGCTCGAACAGGCCGCCAGGGCGAGTGCCGCGGCGCCGGCGACGGCAAGCGCGCGGAGGTGCAGGGAACGCATGGGGAACCCCCCGGAGGTCAGAGGTGGACAACCTCGACTACGGACGGGCGGCCCGGCCGGTTCGATGAACCGGCCTGTTCGCGGGACCGTATCCTCGGCCGTGGTGGAAGCCCGGCCGGTGCTCGCGAGCGACGACGGGGTGCGTGCCGTGTACGCGGCCCACGGCCCCGAGCTCTACCGGTTCGCGCTGCGGTCGCTCGGCGACCGGGGCCTGGCCGAAGAAGCGGTGCAAGAGGCCTTCGTGCGGGCCTGGCAGGCCGCCGACCGCTTCGACGACGCCCTCGGCTCGCTGCGCACGTGGCTCTTCGCGATCATCCGCAACGTGGTCATCGACCTGTCGCGGGCCCGCGCGGTGCGGCCGGCACTCGTCACGGAGGTGGAGGCGCGCGAGCCGTCGTCGCTCGACGACGATCTGGAGCGCGCGCTGCTCGCGTGGCAGGTCGAGGAGGCGCTGCACAAGCTGAGCGACGAGCACCGCAACGCGCTCGTCGAAGTGCACTTCAAGGGTCGCGCGTATTACGACGTCGCGGCCACGCTCGGGGTACCGGTCGGCACGGTGAAGAGCCGCGTGTTCTACGCCTTGAAGGCGATGCGGCTCGCGCTCGAGGAGTTGGGTTGGTCCGATGACGTCTGACGCTTGTCGTGAGATGCGGCCCGTGTTGGGCGCCGCGGCCCTCGGCGGGCTCGAGCCGGCCGAGGAGATCGCGCTGCGCGCCCACCTCGACGGCTGCGCGGAGTGCCGGGCCGAGCTGCGCGAGCTGACCTCGGTTGCGCGCGCGCTGCCGTTCGCCGATCCGTCCCGCGTCGCATCGCGAACCGAGCCTCCGGCGGCGTTGGAGGAGGCGGTGCGCGGGCGGCTCGAACACGAGCGCTCGGTGCGCCGCGCCCACCGACGGCGGCGCGCGGCGATCGGTGCGGCCGCGTCCCTCGCGGCCGTCGCCGCCGCGCTGATCCTGTTCCTCGCGTGGCCGGCGCCGTCGCCGGGCGGCACGCACGTCGTATTCCCGACGACGGGCGCGGTCACCGCCCGCGCCGTGCTGCGAGCGAAGCCCGCCGGCACGCAGGTCGAGTTCCACGAGTCGGGGCTGGCGAGCGGCCGGTACTACTGGTTGTGGCTGACGGGTGAAGACGGCGAGCGCGTCGCGGCGGGAACGTTCCGCGGCACGCGCAACGTCGACGTCGTCATGACCGCCGCGCTGGCGCTGCGCGACACGCGCCGCATCTGGGTGACCGACGCGCACGACCAGGTGGTGCTCGACCACTGGTTGACGCGTCCGGGCTGAGCTCGCGACGCGCGACTCGCGCCGCCGGGTCACCTGGAGTAACGCGCGCGGCGAATTGTCAAAACCTTCTCCTTGACCGTGCCGGCCTTCGGTGTGCTCAATACGGGCCAAGCGCGCCGGTGGGCCGATTGCCCCTGTGGAGACGCGTAGTTGGGGGGATCTTCCATGTTGCGGATCGGGACCCGCCGCGCGTGCGCGGCGGGAGTCGGCGCCGCGCTGGTTGTCGCGGCCGTCGTTGCCGCGAGCGTCAGCGTCGCCACGGGAGCCGGGACCACCAACGGCGATCCCGTCACCTTCGGCAAGGTCAATTGCCAGGCGTCGGTGGGCGCGATCCACCTCAGCCAGCCGACCGACGTGGGCGGGCAGGCCATCGTGCCCAACCAAGTCAACCAGGGCGACAGCTACACGATCACGATCCCCGGCGGCTCGGCGACGCTGCCGCACGTCGGTGCCGGCTTTCCGATCTCGCAGTTCAAGAACCTCTCGACGACATACGCGTTCGACGCCGGCGCTGCGGCCGTGAACATCACCACGGTGTCGGTCGGCGGTGGCGGTTCGAGCGGAACCGTCACCTGGAACAAGAACGACGGCTCGGCCGCGACGACGCTCCCGTTCAACGCGACGAACACGGCGGGCACCGTCACGTTGACCACGCCCGGTCCGCTGCCGCTGGCCCAGCCGCACGACGCCACGCTGACGACTCCCGACGTCACCCTCACGGTGACCGCGCCGATGGCCGATGCGACCGTGACGTCCTACGTGACCGAGGTCGACACGACCGCGACGGTGAGCATCGGTGACGCGGTCACTGCCTGTGCCGTCCCGCACGCCAACCCGCAGACCGACGGCATCTCCGCGACGGTCGTCGGTGCCGGCGGCCCGACCACGTCGTCGCAGCCGGCATGCAGGCCGGTCGGCGGCACCTGCGACAACGCGTCGACGACGACCACGACCGGCGGCGGCAGCACGACGACGACCACCGCGCACGGGAG
>DATMUX010000747.1:0-7547 GCA_035563695.1 Acidimicrobiia bacterium | reverse complement strand
CGCGAGCACGGACACGATGACGATCAACAGCACGCGTCGCATCCGCGCATTCAACCAGAACGTTCTGCGCGAGGGGTGACAGCCCGACACCTCGGGACGGATCGCAGGTCCGGCGAAGCGCATCACGCGCCGTCAGTCGGGGCCGATCCACACCGACTTGATGTTGCAGAACTCGCGGATGCCGTGGCGGGAAAGCTCCCGCCCGACGCCGGACTCCTTCACGCCGCCGAAGGGCAGCTCGGGATACGACGTCGTCATGCCGTTCACGAACACGGCGCCGGCTTCGAGGTCGCGCACGAATCGTTCCTGCTCCGCCGGATCGCGCGTCCACACGTTCGACCCGAGACCGAACACCGTCGCATTGGCGACCGTGATCGCCTCGTTCGTGTCGCGCACCCGATTCAACAACGCAACCGGCCCGAACACCTCTTCGTGATACATGCGCATATCGGGTGTGACGTCGGCGACCACCGTCGGCGGATAGAACCATCCCGGCCCTTCGAGGCGGGCGCCGCCGCACAACACCCGCGCGCCGCGGCGCGCCGCGTCGTCGACGAGCTCCTCGACGTCGGCGCGGCCCTGCTCGGTGGCGAGCGGGCCGACGTCGGTGCCGTCGTCGATCGGGTCACCCACGTGCAACGCGCGCATGCGCGCGACGAACAATTCCTCGAACGCGTCGGCCACGTCGACATGGACCAGAAAGCGTTTCGCGGCGATGCAGCTCTGTCCGTTGTTCTGCACCCGCGCCGTGACCGCGACCTGTGCCGCCTTCTCCAGATCGGCCGACGGCATGACGACGAAGGGGTCGCTCCCGCCCAGCTCGAGCACCACCGGCTTGATCGCGTCACCCGAGATCCTCCCGACGGATCGGCCCGCCGGGGTGCTACCGGTGAGCGTCGCGGCGCGCACCCGCGGATCGCGCAGCACTCGCTCGACCGCCTCCGAGCCGATGAGCAGCGTCTGGAACACGTCGTCGGGAAAGCCCGCGCGCGCGAACACGTCCTCGATCGCGAGCGCGCACTGCGGCACGTTCGACGCGTGCTTCAGCAGGCCGACGTTGCCCGCCATCAGGGCCGGCGCGGCGAAGCGGAACACCTGCCAGAGCGGGAAGTTCCACGGCATGACCGCGAGCACCGGACCGAGCGGCTGATACCGCGCGTACGCGCGCGTCGCGCCGACCGCGTCGCCCGGCACGGGCTCGTCGGCCAGGAAGGCCTCGGCGTGCTCGGCGTAGAACCGGCACCCGCGCGCGCACTTCTGCACCTCGGCGCGCGCCGCTCCGAGGGTCTTGCCCATCTCGGTCGTCATCAGCCGCGCGATCGGCTCGCACTCGGCATCGAGCGTGTCGGCCGCGGCGCGCATCCACGCCGCCCGCTGGTCGAAGCTCGTGGTCCGGTAGCCGGCGAACGCTTCGGCCGCGCGGGCGAGCCGGGTCTCGATCTCGCCGTCGGAGAGTGCGGTGAACGACTTCAGTGTCTCGCCGGTCGCGGGGTTGATCGTGGCAATGGCCATGCGCGTTCCTCGCCCTCGCTCCTCGAAGCTGCTTCTGCGGCGGCTTCGTGGCCGCCCAGCCTACGTCTGTGCGGCCGCGCTCGGGTTCGCACGGGAACTTGGGCGTGCGAAGATGACGGGGTGACCGACACCGCCTCAACGTCCAGCCCGTTCGTGGGCGCGATCGAGCCGATCGTCGAGACCGACGACGAGCTCGCCCGGATCCTCGAGCACGCCGAGGTGCCGCCGCTGCTTCCCGCGCTCGCGTACGTCACCGGCGATCTCGCATTGCTCGACGATGCCCTGCGCCCCGATCCGCTGCTGATCGGGATGCCGCAAGGCGGGCTCACCCCCGAGCAGCAAGCTCGCGCGCGGGCGATCGCGCTCGACGCGCTCATCCGCTTCCGCGACGGCGGCTGCCGACCCGCGCCGATCCCCGCCGACGACCAGCTGCTGCGCATCATGGAGTTCGCGGTCGGCGGCGCCGCCATGGGCGCCTATCTCCCGCTGCTCGAGGAGGAGCTCGCGTTCCGCGGCGAGGACCGGCGCGCGCCCGGCTGGCACCGAACCGACGTCGACTTCCACGTCGCCATCATCGGTGCCGGGATGTCGGGGCTGCTCGCCGCGCACCGGCTGCGCGAGGCGGGTGTGCCGTTCGTGATCATCGAGAAGAACGACGACGTCGGCGGCACCTGGTACGAGAACACGTACCCCGGCTGCCGGGTCGACAATCCCAACCACAACTACAGCTACGCGTTCGCGCAACGCCATGACTGGCCGTATCACTTCTCGACCCAGGACGTGCTGCTCGACTACTTCCGCGCGTGCACCGAGGTGTTCGGCATTCGCGACGATATCCGCTTCCGCACCGAGGTCGTCTCGGCGACCTGGTCCGACACCGATCTCGAATGGACGCTGCGCGTCCGCACCTCCGACGGGCGCGAGGAATCGATCGTCGCGAACGCGGTGATCAGTGCGGTCGGTCAGTTGAATCGTCCGAAGTATCCCGACATCACCGGGCGCGACACCTTCGCCGGGCCGTCGTTCCACTCGGCGCACTGGGATCACGACATCGACCTCGCGGGTAAGCGCGTCGCGGTGATCGGCACCGGCGCGAGCGCGGCGCAGTTCATCCCCGAGATCGCCCCGATCGCCGGCGAGCTGTTGGTGTTCCAGCGCACGCCGGCATGGTTCGGTCCCACGCCGGAGTACCACGACCGCGTCGCGCCCGAGCTGCAATGGCTGTACTCGCACCTGCCGTCGTACAGCGAGTGGAACCGGTTCTTCATCTTCTGGCGCATGGGCGACGGCGTGCTCGAAGGCGTGCGCGTCGATCCCGGCTGGGACGCGACGAACGGCTCCGTCAGCTTCATGAACGACATGGTGCGCCTGCTCATGACCGAGTACCTCAACGCGGAGTTCGCCGAACGCCCCGACCTGCTGCCGCACGTGGTCCCGGGCTATCCGCCGGGCGCCAAGCGCATGATCCGCGACAACGGCGTGTGGGCGCGCACCCTCAAGCGCGACAACACCCGGCTGATCACGACCGGTATCCGCGCGATCACCGAGAAGGGTGTTGCCACCGTCGACGGCGCCGAGCACCCGGTCGACGTCATCATCTACGGCACCGGCTTCCAGGCGTCGCGCTTCCTCACCCCGATGCACGTGACCGGACGCGGCGGGATCGACCTCCACGAACAGTGGCACGGCGACGCCCGCGCCTACCTCGGTGTCACGATCCCGGGCTTCCCCAACCTGTTCTGCCTCTACGGGCCGAACACGAACATCGTCATCAACGGCAGCATCGTGTACTTCTCGGAGTGCGGAGTTCGCTACATCCTCGGCTGCATCGAGCAGCTGCTCGACGGCGACCATCGCGCGCTCGACGTGCGCAAGGACGTCCACGACGAGTTCAACACCCGGGTCGACGCCGAGAACGCGCGGATGGCGTGGGGATGGTCGGACGTGAACAGCTGGTACAAGAACGAGCACGGCCACGTCTCACAGAACTGGCCGTTCACGCTGCTCGAGTACTGGCAGCGGACGCTCGCGCCCGATCCCGACGACTACGAATTCTTCGACTGACGCCTCGGCGCCGAGGGCCCGTTGCTCGCGTCGAGGATCGCGACGCCCACTTCGGCCAGCATCGTGCCGCGCGGGTCGACGTCGCGCAGCCACTTCTCCTGGGAGGCGCGCCACCTGATGCTCAGCGCTCCGACCACGCGGTCGATCACGTTGGCGGCGACGGCCACCAACAGCACCGCGAGGCCGATCTGGCGCAGGCGGCGCTGGATCACCTCCTCGTACGACGACTCGCGGGTACCGGTCGCGTTGGCGGGCGTATCGGCGTCGGGCACGGTGAACCTCCTCGGTGGTCAGAGTACGTTGCGCGAGCGGGCCCGCGCCCGTCGACGGCCGAGCACCGGGGAGGCGTCATGAGCAGGTTCGTCGGGAAGGTCGCCATCGTGACCGGAGCCGGCTCGGGCATCGGGCGGGCGACGGCGCGACTGCTCGCCGCGGAAGGCGCGCGCGTCACCGTCGCCGACATCGCGGGCGAGCCCGCCGCCCGGGTCGTCGGGGAGATCGCAGCAAACGGTGGCGTGGCGCGCGCGCAGGTCGTCGACGTCGCCGACGCGGGCGCGGTCGCCGCGATGGTGGAGGACACCGTGGACGAGTACGGGCGCCTCGACATCTTGCACAACAACGCCGCCGCGCTCGACCGCAACGGCGTCGATCAGGACGTCGTGACGATGGATCTCGACACGTGGGACCGTGTGCTGGCCGTCAATCTCACCGGCCCGATGCTCGGCTGCCGCTACGCGATCCCGCGCATGTTGGAGCACGGCGGCGGCGCGATCGTGAACACCGCGTCGGCCGCGGCGTTCTACGGGAGCCACTCCCTCGCCGCGTACGGCACCTCGAAGGCGGGCCTCATCGCATTGACGCGCTACATCGCGACCGCGTACGGCGAGCGCGGCATCCGCTGCAACGCGGTCGCGCCCGGTGTCGTCGTACCCAAGGCCACCCAGGACGCGCTCGGCGGACCGATGGGCACGCGCCTGCGCCGCTACACGTCGAGCCACCTCGTCGGCCGTTTGGGCTATCCGAGTGAGATCGCGGCGGCGGTTGCCTACCTCGCGTCCGACGACGCGGCCTTCGTCACGGGCGCGGTGCTCCGCGTCGACGGCGGCTTCACCGCGCACACGCCGACGTACGCAACCGATCATCACTCCGGCGACTGACCGGCGAGCACGCCTCGGTCAGGCACTCGCCTCCTTGGCGTCGGCCTCGATCTTGTCGGCGTCGGCCTTGAGCTCCTTCTGCTCGATCTTCTCGGCGTGCTTCATCGCGCGCTCGACCTTGGCCTGCATGTCGGAGACCGCGACCACGACCAGCCCGGCCTGACCCGCGTCGAGCTGCTCGCCGAGCTCCTTGAGATCCTTGCGGCTCATGCCCGCGGCCGCGTGCCCCGCCACCGCGCCGAGGAGTGCCCCGCCACCGGTCGTCGCGGCGAGGAGCCCGCCGCCGATCGCCGCGGCGGGAAAGAGTGCGATCACGACACCGGTGGCCAGACCGATCCCGCCGCCGAGCACGCCGCCCGCGCGCGTCGGCGTCTCGTGCTTCTTCACGATCTTCACCTTGCCGTCGGCGCGGCGCTCGATGACCGCGGCGTCGTACGCGTCGATCAGCTGCTCCTCGGTGTGCAGCGCGTGCACCGCGTCGTAGTCCGCGATGGCATCGTCGACCGAGCCGTACACACCTGCGTAGACCAGAAACGTGTCGATCGCCATGACCTCTCCTCACGTGGGCACCGTGCTCGAATCCCACCCATTGTGCGCGGGAGGCGCCCGGGCCGCATCACCCGGTTCGGATGAAGCGCCGCTGGCACGACGCCGCCGGATCCCCTAGACATCGTGGGCATGTGGCGGGTGGGGCTGTACGACCTGGTGCACCGCAGGCGGCGTTTCGTGCTGGCGGTGCTGGCGACGTCGATCGCGTTCGGCCTCTCCCTCCTCATGACCGGGACCGTCCAGCACCTCAAGAACGAGACGACCCGCGTCGTCGCGCTGTTCCACGCCGACGAGTTCGTCGTCGCCGCGGAGGGCACCGGACCGTTCACGACGACGCGCCTCGTCCCGGCATCGGTCGCGACCCAACTCGCGGCACAGCCGGGTGTCCGGCGGGCCGACGCGTTCGTGCAAGCGCGCGACCTGCTGAAGGGGCGCGACGTCAACGTCCTCGGCATCGTCCCCGGCGGGATGGGTGATCCGCATGTGGTCAAAGGTCGCGGCTTGCGCGGACCGGGCGAAGCGATCGTCGACGACGTGCTCGGCTTCCGCCCCGGCGCGCGCGTCACGCTCGGCGGGCGACCGACAACCATCGTCGGCACGTCGCACGACACGACCTACTACTTCGGTCAACCCACCGTGTTCATGCCAATTGGCGACGTGCAGGCCGCGTTCCTGCACGGGCCTGCCCCTCGCGATGGCGGTGGCCGTGCGCGGCCACGTGACGACACCACCGAGCGGCACGCAGGTGCTCACGCTCGATGCCGTGCGGCGCGACCTGAACCGTCCGCAGAAATCGGGGAACCAGACGGTTGCGATCTTCAACACCCTGCTCTGGCTGATGGCGGCCGGCATCGTCGCGACGATGGTGTACCTGACGGCGCTCGAGCGCGCACGGGACATCGCCGTGTTCAAGGCGATGGGCGCGTCGAACCGCAGGCTGTTCGCCGACATGGCGGTCCAAGGGCTCGCGTTGGCGCTGACCGCGTGCGTGGTCGGCACCCTCGTGAGCATCGGCCTGGCGAAGGTAATGCCGTTCGGCGTCGAGACGCCGGCGCGCGGGTACGCCGAGCTGGTGGTGGTCGCCGTCGTCGTCGGGCTGCTCGCGGCGCTCGTCGGCGTGCGCCGGGCGGTGCACATCGACCCGGCGCTGGCGTTCGGAGGACAGACATGACGGCCCTCACCCTGCGCGACGTGACGATCGAGTACGCGAGCGGTGGGTACGTGGTTCGACCCATCGACGGGCTCGACCTCGAGGTCGCCGACGGCAGCCTGGTGCTCCTGCTGGGCGCGAGCGGGTGCGGCAAGACGACCCTGCTGTCGGCGTTGGCGTCGTTGCTCGCGCCGGCCAAAGGTTCGATCCGCGTCGACGACATCGAGGTCACGAAGCTCCGCGGCGCCGCCCTGGCCGACTACCGGCGACACACGGTCGGCATCGTGTTCCAATCGTTCAACCTCGTGCCGAGCCTGACCGCGATCGACAACGTGGCGGTTGCCGCCTGGAACGCGGGGATGTCGGGCCGCGCGGGCCGGGCACGCGCGCGCGCCGTGCTCGAGCGCCTCGATCTCGGTGATCGCCTCGGCCACCGGCCCGGCGATCTCTCGGGCGGCCAGCAGCAGCGCGTTGCCCTCGCGCGCGCGTTGTGCCTCGACCCGCCGGTCCTGCTCGCCGACGAGCCGACCGCGCACCTCGACGAGCTCCAGGTCGAAGGGGTGTTGCGTCTCCTGCGGGCGGCCGCGCAGCCCGGCCGGGTCGTCGTGGTGGCGACGCACGACGACCGGTTGCTGCCGCTCGCCGACCACGTCGTCGAGCTGACCCCGCGCCGGCGTCCCGTGCACCGCGAGCCCGAACGCGTCGAGCTCGCGGCCGGAACGGTGCTCTTCAGCCAGGGCGAGTCCGGCGATGTCGCGTACGTGGTCGACTCGGGCGCGATCGAGCTCGTGCGCGAGCGCACGGACGGATCCCTCGAGGTCGTGGCCCGCATGGGACCGGGCCGCTACTTCGGCGAGCTCGCCCCGCTCTTCGGGTTGCGGCGCACCGCCACAGCGCGCGCCGCCGCGGCATCCACGGTCACGACATTCACTCCGCACGATCTCCGCAGCCTCATGGCGGGCGTCGGCATTCCTCGTGCACCGAATGCCCCAAGTGCTCCGCTCCCGGAACCGCCCACCTGAGCGCGGCCGCGCATCATCGTCGTGACGTCCGTCACAGCCGATCCATCTACCTGGACAGTGCCGCCGATTCCCTGTCGGGGCGGGCGACGAGAA
>DATMUX010000746.1:0-5611 GCA_035563695.1 Acidimicrobiia bacterium | reverse complement strand
GAGCCCGACTTCGAGGGGTTCATGAGCCGCTACGGCGACTTCTTTCCCGAGAACCCGCAGACGCTCGACGAGCTGCTCGAGCAGATGGCGCGCTCGATGGCGCAGATGCAGCAGCTGCTCAACTCCATGACGCCCGAGCAGCGCGCGCAGCTCCAAGAGCTCGCCAACTCGCTGCTCGACGACATGGATCTGCGCTGGCAGGTCGACCAGCTCGGCCAGAATCTGCGCAACGCGTTCCCGCAGATGGGGTGGGGCCAGGGCATGCGCTTCCGCGGCGACCAGCCGCTCGGCCTCGAGGGGATGAGCGGGCTGCTCGACGAGCTCGGCGACATCGACGCGCTCGAGAACCTGTTGCGCAACGCGACGAGTCCGGGTCCGCTCGCCGAGGTCGACCTCGACAAGGTGCGCGACCTGCTCGGCGACGACGCGGCCCGCTCGCTGCAACAGCTCGCGAAGCTGGCCAAAGAGCTCGAGGAGGCCGGCCTCATCGAACAGCGCGAAGGCCGCATGGAGCTCACGCCGAAGGGCATCCGCCGCATCGGCCAGCGCGCGCTCGGCGACCTCTACAAGCGGCTGTTGCAGGACCGTGCCGGCCGGCACGAGATCGAGCGCTCCGGCCACGGGCACGAGCGGGCCGACGAGCACAAGCCCTACGAGTTCGGCGACCCCTTCCACCTCGACGTCGGCCGAACGTTGCGCAACGCGATCACCCGGCAGGGCGCGGGAACCCCGGTGCGGATCCGGCCCGACGACTTCGAGATCGAGCGGACCGAACAGCTCACGCGCAGCGCCACCGTGCTGATGCTCGACGTGTCGCTGTCGATGGAGATGCGCGGCCGCTTCCTCGCCGCGAAGAAGGTCGCGATGGCATTGCACGCGCTCATCAGCTCGCAGTTCCCGCGCGACTACCTCGGCATGGTGAGCTTCGGGCGCGTCGCGCGCGAGGTGAAGCCGGAGCGGCTCCCCGAGGCGACGTGGGACTTCGAGTGGGGCACGAACATGCAGCACGCCATGCTGCTCGCCCGCCAGCTGCTGGCCCGCCAGAGCGGCCGCAAGCAGATCATCATGATCACCGACGGCGAGCCGACGGCCCACATCCTCGACAACGGCGAGCCGTTCTTCGACTACCCGCCCGATCCGCGCACGATCGAGATGACGCTGCGCGAGGTGCAGCGCTGCACGAAGGACGGCATCCGTATCAACACGTTCATGCTCGAGGACAACTTCTACCTGCGCGAGTTCGTCGAGCGGATGATGAAGATGAACCGCGGCCGCGCGTTCTACACGACGCCCGAGACGCTCGGCGACTACGTCCTCGTCGACTTCCTCGACCACAAGCGCCAGGAACGCCGCGCCGGCTGACGACCCGACCGCCCGCCCCCGCGTTCTGGAGGCACCGGGTTCCGGATTCCGTCACGCTACGACTCCAAAACCGGTCGGGATCGATACCCCTCGCATCGCGCCGCGTTTTGGAGGCACGGGGTAACGGTTTCCGTCAGGCCACGACTCCAAAACCGGTCGGGACCGCCGATGGAGAGGCGTCGGCACGGATGCCGGCGTACGGCTCATGGAGGAGGTGCGCGGTGGTGCCGCGCGTGCTGGTGCTGCAGCGCAGGCTCGACGTGGACGGCGTCGACCAGGTGGTTGCCGCCGACGGCGATGACGCGCTCGCGCGGTTCGCGCAGCAGCCCTGCGCCGCGGTCGTGGTCGATCTGCGCCTGCCGCCGCTCGACGGCTGGTGCGTGCTGGCGGCGCTCGGAGTGCTTCCCGACGCGCGCCGTCCCCGCCTCGTCGCCGTGATCGGGGACCGCGCCGAGATGCCGCGGGCGCGCGGGCTCGGGGCCGAGCTCTGCGTGCTGGCGGGAACGCCACTGCACGCGCGAGCGTTGCACCCCGCATGCCGACCACGCCGCGCAACGAGCTCCCGGCCACCGATGACGAGTGGCGTGCCCGCCTGACGCCCCTGCAGTTCGAGGTCACTCGCCACGCGGGCACCGAACGAGCCTTCACCGGCGAGTACTGGGACTGCCACGACGACGGCACGTACGTCTGCGTCTGCTGCGGTGCGCCGCTGTTCTCGTCGGAGACGAAGTTCGAGTCGGGCACCGGCTGGCCGAGCTTCTTCGAGCCCCTCGACCACGATGCGGTCGAAGAGGACACCGACACGAGTCACGGCATGGTGCGCACCGAGGCGCGGTGCCGCCACTGCGGCGCGCATCTCGGCCACGTCTTCCCGGACGGGCCCCGGCCGACGGGCCTGCGCTACTGCATGAACTCGGCGTCGCTGCGGCTGGAGGCGGATCAGAGCAACGACTCGTAGCGGCGGAGCGTCGCCTCGTCGAACGCGACGAGGTGGACGTCCAACTCGCCGGCGTGCTCCCTCACGGTTGCGACCGCGAGCTCGGCCGCGGGGCCCGGCGGGTAGCCGAAGATGCCCGTGGAGATGGCCGGGAACGCGATCGACCGGGCCCCGGCCGCCGCCGCGACCTCGAGCGACCGGCGGTAGCACGACTGCAGCAGGTCGGCCTCCCCGTCGTGGCCGCCGTGCCAGACGGGCCCGACGGTGTGCACGACGAAGCGGGCCGGGAGCCGGAAGCCCGGGGTGATCACGGCGTCCCCGGTGGCGCAGCCCCCGATCGCGGCGCAGGCCGAATCCAGCTCCGGGCCGGCCGCGGCGAAGATCGCCCCGCAGACGCCGCCGCCGCGAGCCAGGCGGGCATTGGCGGCGTTGACGATCGCATCGACGGGCTCGGACGTGATGTCCCCCAAGACGGCGCGGATCGGCACGCCCGCATCGTCGCACGAGCGCACAACCCAGTGACATCCATCACAGCGACCGTGGATCGTTGCGCCCCGGCGGCCTCCGCAGCCGAAACCTCTTCTCGTGACGGCCTTGACGATTGGCGTGACGACGGCCAAGTTCCCCGAGTGCAAGCGGGGCGTGGCGACGAACATCGCCGCGGCCCTCGCCCGGCACAGCGCGGTGTCGGGTCGGGTGTGCCTGGTCGACGCCGACCCCCTGTCACTGGACGTCACGACTCGATTGGCGGTCTCGGGCCCGGTCCTCGAGGATTTCGCCGGGACGAGACTCCCCGCGGTGTCGCGCCTGGCGAGGGTCGCGTCGCCGCCCATGTCGGTCCTGCCGAGCGCGGGCGGCGCGATTCCTCGCGTCCACCTGGCGACCGAACGGGCCCTGCCCGTGCTCGGCGAGTCGTTCGACGTGGTGGTCTGTGACGTGCCCGGCGGCCCCACCGGGCCCGGTCTGGCGGTGGGCCAGCGCCTCGAGCGTCTCGATTGGCTCGTGGTCGCGATGACGCCCGAGGTCGAGGCGGTCACGGCGACGGAGCACTTCGTGGACATGTTCGAGACCGCCAAGGATCGGGGCCACGTCGGCGATGTGCGGCTCGCGCTCGTGTGCACGGGCGACGAGAGCAGCAGCGCCCTGGCCGTCCCCGAGATCGAAGAGCGCTTCGACGTCGCGATCGCATCCCACATACCCCAGCTCTGGGGCCGCTCGGTGCCGAACCACGGGTTCGGGCCGGCCCTTGCGATTCCCGAGCTCGACGAGGCGGTCTACGACCTCTTCCTGTCGTTTCGCCTCGGTCTCGGTCACCGGGCGTCGCTGGTCACCCTCTGATCAGCCTCTGATCGCGCTCTGGTCGCCCTCTCGGCGCAGCCCGTCGGGACCCGCCCAAACCCGCTGTTTCTCCGCGTAACGCACGGGGTTTCGTAGTTCCCTCTTGCGCCGTTCGCGCCCACGCGCCATGATGACACCGCTGTAATTCCATCGGCGGCATTTAGCGGCCCGACCACTCCCGGCGCCCGACGGGGCGGTGGTCGCAGATCAGCGAGCGAGGGGGCAGCCGGTGAGGGAAATGCTCATACACCTCGATGTCGACGCCGCGGACCGGCGCTGGCAGGAACGCGCGAACTGCCTGGGGGTCGACCCCGACCTCTTCTTCCCCGAGCGGGGCGCCTCGACCAGGGAGGCGAAGTCCGTGTGCCACGGCTGCGAGGTGAAGATGGAGTGCCTCGAGTACGCGCTGCGCCACGGCGAGAAGTTCGGGATCTGGGGTGGGATGTCGGAGCGGGAACGCCGCCGCATCCGCCGCCAGCGCGCCCTGGCGCGCCGCGGCCTCGCCAGCGCCTGAGCTCGGGTCCGAACCAGCCCCCTCACTGGGCACAACGCCTAGGTGCGGCTTGCTCCGATCCCGTCGATGACGACGGGCTTGGTCGAGAGCGTGAGGATCTTGATCGTGCCCGCCCGTTGCCCGAACGGCGGAAGCACGATGAGCGCGTCGGTCCGCTTGGTCGCCGCGAGCGAAATCGCCCGGATCAGCGTGGCGCCGACATAGACGCGGATCGATCCGCAGGTGGGACACTCCAGGGCCATGATCGCCAGGCGGTCACCGCGGAAGTTCGCGAGCGTCAGGGTCCGGTTCGCCGACCCGGCCTGCGAGTACGTATTCGAGTAGTAGCCGGCCGCCACCCGTTGAACCCACCCGGCGGAGTGCACCAGTGCCTTGTCGTCGATCAATCGCGCCGTGCATGTCAATGACGACGGGGCGCTCACGTTGCCGGCTTTGTCGGTGCTGATCACTCGGAAGCAGTAGTCGTAGCCCGCGGCGAGGCCCGCCATCGTGTACGAGGTCCGGTTGAGCGCGCCGCCGTTGGGAGCCGTCGCCCACGCGCTGAACACGGTCGCGTTGAAGTTGACCCGCTCGAACTGGACTTTGTACGAGGCGACACCCGACGTCGCGTCCGTGCTGCTGAAGGTCAAAGCAGCAGTGGTCGCCGTGGTGAATGGCGCGAGTGCCTTCGTGAAGCGCGGCGTGGTCGGCGCGGTGTTGTCGACGGTGAAGTTGTGGGTCTGCACGGTCGTGGTGTTGTCGCTGTTGTCGGTCGCGGTCACGTTGATCGTGTGGTGACCGTCGGGCAACAGCTTCGAGTTGAGCGTGAAGCCGTACGGCGCCGTCATGTCGACGACCTGACCGATGACCGACCCGTTGTCGATCGTGAACGCCATCGACTTGACACCGCTCCCGGCGTCGGTGGCGGCGCCCGTCACCGCCACCGCCGTGCCGTGCACCAATGCTCCCTCCGCGGGCGTGAAGGAATCGATCGTCGGCGGCGTGGTGTCGGCGAGCGTCGTGGATGTGGTGGTCGTGCCGTTCGACGTATCGGGCAGCGTGAACGCCAAGAACACCTGATCCGAGGGCTTCGAGGCGACCCGCACCTGGCAGTTGTTCCACGTGGGCAACCCGGTCGGGCCGAACGCGCCATTGGCCTGCAACCCGCTGCCCGACCACTCCGACTGCGGCAGGCACGCGAACAGCTGGCCCTGCGGCTCGTCGCCCCGGAACACGTGCACGCCATAATTCGGGTCACCGGCTGGGAACGTCAACACGTCGGCCGGCCCGGTCGGTGGGAGCTTGGCGCTGGTCTGCGTCCCGAACGAGCAGTCCGCGTTGAGGTCCCAGTTCACGTTGCTGGGGGAGAGTCCGTCACAGGTCTCGAGCCTGACCTGGGCACCCTGGGCGAAGCCGGTTGCCTGGATCGTGAACGGCTGCGGATCTCCCTGCGCATCGGACGCCGTCGTCTGGAACGGCGA
>DATMUX010000745.1:0-2519 GCA_035563695.1 Acidimicrobiia bacterium | reverse complement strand
CGAGCACCCGGCGCGCGAGAACGACGCGCGCGACCGCGTCGCGGCCGCTCGGGCGCAACGCCACGACGCGCGCGCCCGGCGCGCGGAGCTCGACCGGCTGCGGACGCGCGCCGCGAGCTTGCGGCGCGAGTTCGAGCTGCGGGGCGCGGCCGTCGACGAGCGCCGCTCGGTGCTCACCGCTCGGCTGGCCGAGGTCGAGAGCCGGCTGGCGGCGCGGCCCGATGAAGAAGCGCGAGCGCGGGCGCGGCGGGGCGCGCTCGAACGCCGGCGCGCGGCGATCGACGAGCTCGGGGCGCGCCTCCGTGCGCGCACCGCCGAGATCGAGCGGTTGGCCGAGCGGTTGCGCACCCGGCGACGCGAGCAGTCCGAGGCGGCGCGCGCCGCGGGGCAGCGTCTCGACGGGCTGCGGAGGCAGCGCGCCGAGGCCGAGCAACATCAGATGGACCTGCGCGATCGCGCGGGGAAGCTCGAGGTCGAGGAGGCCGAGATCCGTCTCCGGCTCGAGCAGACGATCGAGCAGCTGCGGCACGACCACGACTGCGAGCCCGACGTCGCGCTCGCGGCACCCGTGCCCGAGGTGCCCGACGGCATGACGCTGCCGGCGCGGGCGCGCGAGCTGGAGCGCGAGCTGCGCCTGATGGGTCCGGTCAACCCGCTCGCGCTGTCGGAGTACGAGGCGCTGCTCGAGCGGCACGAGTTCTTGCAACAGCAGCTCGACGACGTGAAGAACTCGCGGCGTGAACTGACGCGCGTCATCAAGTCCGTCGACGAGGAGATCGTGCGCGTCTTCGACGCGGCGTTCACCGACGTGGCGCGCAACTTCTCGGAGTTGTTCGCGATGTTGTTCCCGGGCGGCTCCGGCCGGCTCGTGCTCACGCAGCCCGACGACCTGCTGAACACCGGTATCGAGATGGAGGCGCGACCCTCCGGCAAGATGGTGCGCCGGCTCTCGTTGCTGTCGGGCGGCGAGCGATCGTTGTGCGCGCTCGCATACCTCTTCTCGGTGTTCCGCGCCCGGCCGTCGCCCTTCTATCTGATGGACGAGGTCGAGGCCGCGCTCGACGACGTGAACCTGCACCGGTTCCTGGATCTCGTGCACGAGTTTCGCAACGAGGCCCAGCTGCTCGTCGTCTCGCACCAGAAGCGGACGATGGAAGCAGCCGACGTCCTGTACGGGGTGTCGATGCCGCCCGGAGGTTCGAGCCGCGTCGTCAGCCAGCGGATGAGCGACCTCACCTTCGAGGATTCTCCCGCATAGGCCTGCGGTCGTGATTGCAGCCGGCACGACCGACGTCTGTGGTGTTCACCAGCGGGGATGGTTGTGCCATTGGGTCGCGCACTGGACCGACAACCGCACCGCCACCGATGTAGCGCGCTACGTGTCGCCGTGGGTGACGATCGCGATCATCGCCCTGCTGGCGTGGATCGCTACCGTGATCCTGCGGCGGGTGATCCGGCGTTCGGCCCACCGGTGGGAGAACGTCGGCCGGTTCGCGCAGCGGCGCATCACGGTGTTCGAGCGAACGCAGGCCGAGCCCGATGCGCGCCGGCACCAGCGCGCCGAGACCATCGGCGCGGGGTTGAGCAGCCTCGCGTCGTTGACCGTGTGGGCCATCGCCGTCGTCTGGATGCTCGCGGTGCTCGGCGTGCAGGCGAGCACGCTGTTGACGAGCGCCGGCCTGATCGGTGTGGCCCTCGCGTTCGGCGCACAGAACCTGCTGCGCGACCTCATCTCGGGAACGTTCATCATCTTCGAGGACCAGCTCGGCGTCGGCGACGTCGTCGATCTCGGAGTGGCGTCGGGCACCGTCGAGGAGGTCACGTTGCGCACGACGCGGCTGCGCGATGTCGAGGGCGTCGTGTGGCACGTGCCCAACGGCGAGATCCATCGCGTCGGGAACAAGTCGCAGCAGTGGTCGCGCGCGGTCATCGACGTGCCCATCTCGTCGAACACCGACCTGGATCGTGCCCGGGCGGTGATCAAGGAGACGGCCGAGGCGCTCGCGCACGACGACGTGTGGGCGGCGCGCATCATCGCGCCACCCGAGGTGTGGGGCGTGGAGTCCTTCACGCTCGACACGGTGACGATCCGGCTCGTCGTGAAGACCGCCCCCTCGGAGCAGTGGCGCGTCGCGCGCGAGCTGCGCACACGCATCAAGCTGGCGCTGGATGCGGCCGGCATCGCCTCGATCGCCGTCACGCCCGGCGAGGACGCCGGAGCCGCGCCGCCTGACTAGCCTCCGCGCATGATGCTCCTCGGTCTCATCGTGCTCGTGCTGATCGCGGTGTTCGCCCTGGTGGCGTTCGCGCTGCTGCGGGTCGCCCGACGGCCGAAGGAGGCGCCCGGGGTGCCGGGCGAGCCGCCCCGGGCGGCGGTCGCGCCGCCGCCGACGGTCGAAGAGCTCGAGGCGATGCTCGAGGTCGCCGCGCCGGAGGCGCCCGAAGTGATCGCGCCGCCCGCGCCCGAAATCATCGAGAAGCCGCGCCTGCGCGACCGGCTCGGGCGCACGCGCAGCGCG
>DATMUX010000744.1:0-2122 GCA_035563695.1 Acidimicrobiia bacterium | reverse complement strand
CGCCGAGTCCGTGGACACCTCGGCTTCGACGACCTCGGTCGGGAAGCACCAGGGGGGCGGCGTCCACCACGGGGGTCCGCTCCACATGGGCTCGGCGGTCTTCGCCGCGTACACCCGCACCACGACGCCATTGCCGCTGCGCACGAACACCTTGGCGAGGTCCCGGACGGGATACATGGCTACGCAGCAGGGCATCATCGGGCCGATCATCGGCGCGCTCGACGCGAGGCCGGACGCGTCGCCGGACGAGCGCGCTCCGCCGGCGCTCACACCTTTCGCGATGCTCCCCTGGGCGAGCGCGAAGCCGCTCGTCGACGGACCGATCGCCCCAGTGCGCAGCGTCGGCAACGGTGCGTGCGTCGCCACGACCTGGTCGCCGGCCGGCGCGGAGTTCGCTGATGCGACCCGGGCGCGAGGCGCTCGCGATCGCTGCAGCGCGACGGTCCCTCCGATGACGGCGACGAGCATCACGACCGCGAGCGCGAAGGCCGCGCCGCGGCGCCGTTCGCGGCGCGCGATGCGGCGCGTGAGGTCGTCCCAATCGGGCGCCGGCGCGACGGGTTGCGCGGCCTCGGCCAGCGCGTCGCGCACCTGATCGTCGAAGTCGTTCATGGCTCGATTACCTCCCGAAGCCGGCTGATGCCGCGGTGGAGCAGAGATCGCACGGTCGCGGGGCGACATCCCAACGTCGACGCGATCGCGCCGTCGTCGAGGTCGTGCCAGTAACGCAACACGATCGCGGCCCGCTCGCGCGCGGGCAGGGCGCCGATCACGTCGAACATCTCGCCGCGCGGCGAGTCGGATGCGGCCGGGGCGACGAGCAACGCCTGGCGGCGCCGGGCCAGGGACACACGCCGATGGTGCGAGACGCAGGCGTTCACCACCGAGCGGCGCACGTACGCGCGAGGGTCGTCGACTCGTGCGAACTGGTGATGCAGCCGCACGAACGCGTCCTGCACGAGGTCCTGCGCGGTTTCCTGCGATCCGGTGAGCAGGTAGGCGAGGCGGACCATCTCGAGCTGGGACTCCCGGTAGACGTCGACGAAGCTGGGTGCGGCCGCGACGGGTAGGCGCGCCACGAGCGCGCCGTCCGCGAATTCGCTGTCGGGTCCATCGGCCCGCAGCCGTTCCCGCACCCCTCTCAGACGCATGGCGGAGCGATTCTGTTGCAGACCGGCGGGAGAAACACGGAACCGCCTAGGGTCGAGGGCGTGACGGATCTGCTGTACCTCCGGGATGCCTACCTGCGGGAGTTCGACGCCGTCGTCGTCGACCGCGACGCCGGCGGCAGTCGGGTGGTCCTCGATCGCACCGCGTTCTATCCGACGGGCGGCGGTCAGCCCCACGACACGGGCACGCTCGGGGAGGCGCGCGTCGTCGACGTGCGCAAGGAGGGCAATGTCGTGTGGCACGTCCTCGACGGCCCCTTGCCCGCTGCCGGTGACGAAGTGCGAGGCACGGTCGACTGGGCGCGCCGCCACGAGCTCATGCGGACGCACTCGGCGATGCACGTGCTGTGCGGCGTGATCTGGAACGAGTGGGGCAAGGCGGTCACCGGCGGGAACATGGAGCCGCTCGAGGCCCGCATGGACTTCGAGTTCGACCCGTTGCCCGAGGGCTTCGCCGCCCGCGTCGCGGACCTCGTCAACGACGAGATCGCGGCCGATCGGCCGATCGCGGTCACGTTCTTGCCGCGCGACACCGCGATCGAAGATGCCGACCTCATCCGCACCAAGGTGAACCTCATTCCCGAATCCGTCTCCGACATCCGGGTGGTCGACATCGTCGGTCTCGACAAGCAGGCCGACGGCGGCACGCACGTGCGGTCGACGGCAGAGATCGGCCGCTTCGAGGTCGTGAAGACCGAGAGCAAGGGCAAGGGCAACAAGCGGATCCGGGTGCGCATCCACGACGTTTGACGGGGGCTCGCATAAGGGCGCCGGGCCGGGCGATCTGTGCGCGTCCGGGGAAACCTTGGTGCTGCCTCAGGTACACCCTCTTATAGTTCCGGCGCGGTGCGTTGGGTCACGAACGCGCCGAGGCGCACCTTGCTTACGCGGCGAGTCGTCCCCGCGGTTGTTCGGGCGACATGTGCGTGTGGTGGTCGTGGATCGGGCAGGGG
>DATMUX010000743.1:0-2738 GCA_035563695.1 Acidimicrobiia bacterium | reverse complement strand
CTCGTCTTGACGGGGTCGCCGCGGGTTCCTATCGTGACAGTGGAGTGTCACTTCGTGGTTCCGGGGGTAGCCGTGTCTCGAGTCGAGGCTATGGAGCGGCCGGACGCGCTGATGTTCGTGTCGGTCGCGGACCTGGCGGACGGATCGTCGTTCCGGGATGAGGGCTTGTGCCCCGAGCAGGTCGAGCGTCTCACGGAATTGGGCGGCTCATGGCCTCCGATCCTCGTGATGCGCGCGGGCGGGTTCGTCGTCGACGGGGCGCACCGGGTGGCGGCGGCGAGGCGCCTGGGGCTCTCGCAGTTGGCGGCGGTGCCCTTCGACGGGAGCGTCGAGGAGGCGTTCGTCGAGTTCTTGCGTCGCAACGTCACGCACGGCTTGTTGTTGACGTTGCCCGAACGCAAGCGTGCGGCCGTGCGCGTGTTGCGGCTGCACGGATCATGGTCCGACCGGCGGGTCGCCGAGTTGTGCGGGATCTCGCCGAAAACGGTCGGCCGGTTGCGGTTGGGTGTGCGCACGTGTCCAACCGAGGAAGATCCACAGTTGGACTCGGAGAGGCGCGTCGGCCGCGACGAGCGAGCCCGGCCGGTGCGGCGGGGTTCGGTTCGGTCCCGGGTCGTCGAGGCGTTGCAGGAACAACCCGAGGCGTCGTTGCGCGCGATCGCGGCGGCGGTCGGTGTATCGCCCGAGACGGTGCGGTTGGTGCGAATGAACCTCGACCAGCTGCCGAGGAATTCGCCGCGGCCGGTCGCGCCCGCAACACCACCTCCGTGGCAGGCCGACGCCGCGTTGTCATCGGCGGCGGACGGTCAGGAGCTCTTGGCGTGGTTCGATCACACTGCGCTGACCGTCGACGACATCGCTCGCGTCGAAACGGTTCCGTTGAGCCGCATCTACGAGGTTGCCGACGAAGCGCGCCGACGTTCCGAGCTGTGGCTCCGGTTCGCCCGCGCCCTCGAAGCCCGCACGGCAAAGGCCAACTAGCGCCGGCGCGCGCCGACCGACTCGTCGAGAAATGGCAGGCGACTGTCAGAACTGGTAGGGTCGTTGGCCGAGCCTCGAGGTGAGGAGGAGTTGATGCGGTACAAGGCGATCTCGGCGGATGGCCACGTCAACGAGCCGCCCAACCTCTGGGTCGAGAATCTTCCCGAGAGGCTCCGCGAGCGCGGTCCGCGCGTGATCGAGACCCCGAAGAGCAAGGGGCACGCGTGGATCATGGAAGGCCAGCAGCGCCCTTCGGTGATGGGGTTCTCCTCGATGTACTTCCGGTCCTCGAAGCGATTCGATCGCGCGTCGCTGGTGGAAGGGTTCAAGCAGATCAAGGACCGAGGGGTCCGTTACGAAGACCTCTTCCCGGGTTCCTACGACCCCGCGGCGCGCGTCAGCGAGATCATCGAGGACAAGATCGACGCCGAGGTGATCTTCAATGGCGTCGGCACGGTATGGACCGGCATCAAGCTCTGCCCCGACAAGGAACTCGCGCTCGCTTGTTACAAGGTCTACAACGATTGGATCGCCGATTTTCAGGCGCACGCGCCCGAGCGGTTCATCTGCAACGGCACCTTGCCGACGACGGGATTGGATGATGCCATCGCGGAGCTCCACCGGTGCGCGGAGCTCGGACTACGGACGGTCCAGCTCGAGTCGTATCCGAGCGGGTCGTTCACGGATCCGACGCCGGCTGACGACCGCTTCTGGGCGGCGGCCGTCGAGCTCGGGATGCCGATCAACGTCCACACACAGTTCTTCTTCCCGGTGGGCGACCTCGGCTCCAAGATCACGGCCGAGGGCGTGAAGACGGGCCGCGACCGGGCCCAGAAGATGGGCCTCGACGTTCAGGCCGGAAGCTTTCCGGTGATCCTCTGGCGGATGATCCAGGCGGGCGTGTTCGAACGGTTCCCGGATCTCAAGTTCGTCGGCACCGAGGTACACACCGGGTGGATTCCGTACTACCTCGAGCGGTTCGACGAGTCGGTCCAGCGGAACCGGTGGGACTGGGAGCTGCCGATGCTCCCGAGTGAGTACTTCCGCCAGAACGTCTCCGTCGTATACATCGTCGACGAGGTGGGTGCGCACAACCGTTACGACATCGGCGTCGCCAACATCATGTGGGGTCCGGACTTCCCCCACTCGTCGTCGGCCTGGCCCGTTGATTACGAGCTCGGCCTCGAGATTCTCGAGCGGGCGGGTGCCAGCGAGAGCGAGATCGAGCGGATCATGTGGAAGAACGCCGCCGACATCTACGGGCTGCCGTACGAATCTCCCGCCTCGATCAGCACTGCCGCGTGACTGCACCACGCGCAACGGAAGACCAATGGCCGACAGCCTCCCTTACAATCTGATCTCCGCCGACTCGCACGTGATCGAGCCCCCCGACGTCTTCGCGACGCGGCTTCCGGCGAGCTTGCGGGATCGGGCGCCGAGACTCGCGACGGTCGACGGCGGGAGCGCGTGGCTCGTGGAGGGTCACGATCCGGTACCGCTTCCGAAGACGGTCGCGACGGGCACGGGGTGGCGCCGCGCGGCGCGAGGACCCGCGGCCGACGGCCCCGTGGCGTGGGACGCGGTGCTTCCCGCCTTGTACGACCCGGCCGAGCGGATCAGGGCGCAACAGTCCGGCAGCGTCGACGCCGAAGTCCTCTACCCGTCGACGGGCTTGTGGGACGCGATCAAGCAACTCGACGACGCCGAGCTCCAACTCGCGCTGGCGCGGGCGTACAACGATTGGATCGCGGACTTCT
>DATMUX010000742.1:0-3019 GCA_035563695.1 Acidimicrobiia bacterium | reverse complement strand
CGACGACCCACTGCTCGGCCGGGTCGATCACGCACAGGTGCGCGGGCCGGCCCGGCGCGATCGGGCCGCCGTGCCCGTCGGCGTCGAGGCCCGCGACCCGCGCCGGCTGCCACGACAGCGCGGCCAGTGCCTGCGCGAGCGTGAGCACGCCCGGCTCGACGAGCGTCGTCAGCACCACGGCCAGCGCCGTCTGGACTCCGAGCATCCCCGGCGGCGCTTCCTCGAACGGGACATCCTTCGTCTCGGGAGCGTGCGGCGCGTGGTCGGTGGCGATCGCATCGATCGTCCCGTCGACGAGCGCGGCCCGCAGCGCGTCGACGTCGGCTTGCTCGCGCAGCGGCGGGTTCATCTTGAACACGGGGTCGAAGCTCGCGCACGCCTCGTCGGTGAGGACGAGATGCTGCGGTGTGCACTCGGCCGTGACCGCGATCCCGTCCGCCTTGGCCGCCCGGACGAGCGCGGCCGACTGCGCGCACGAGAGGTGCAGCACGTGATACCGGCCGCCGGTGAGCCGGGCGAGCTCGAGATCACGGGCGACGATCGACGACTCGGCCGAAGCCGGGCGGCCCGGGATGCCGAGCCGCGACGACCACGCGCCCTCGTGCATGTGGCCGCCGCGCACCAGCGCGGGGTCCTCGGCGTGCTGCGCGATCACGGCGCCCGCGAGCGCGCTCGCGTACTCGAACGCGTGGCGCATCACCACCGGGTCGGCGACGCAATCGCCGTCGTCGGTGAACACGCGCACGCCCGCGTCGTGCAACTCGCCGAGCGGCGCGAGCTCCTCACCGCGCCGGCCCTTCGTGATGCAACCCGCGGGCCGCACGTCGCACAGCCCGACGGCACCCGCCCGCGCGATCACGCTCTGAACGACAGCCGCGTCGTCGAGCGGAGGCTCCGTGTTCGGCATGCACACCACCGCGGTACAGCCGCCCAGCGCCGCGGCACGCGCGCCCGTCTCGATCGTCTCGCTGTCCTCGCGTCCCGGCTCGCGGAAGTGCACCTGCAGGTCGACGAGACCCGGCGCGACGACGCACCCTTCCGCATCGAGCACGAGCGCGCCCTCGGCCGGCGTCAACGACCGCGCGACCTCGGTGATGCGGCCGTCGACGACGCGGACGTCGGCCGCACGATCACCGGTCGCGTCGACGACGCGCCCGCCTCTGATCAACACGTCGCCGCTAGACAATCGGACCTCCGGATCCGAGCAACGACCACAGCACCGCCATGCGTACCGCGACGCCGTTCGCGACCTGCTCGGTGACGAGCGATCGCGCGGAATCCGCCACCTCGCCCGCGATCTCGACGCCGCGGTTCATCGGACCGGGGTGCATCACGAACGTGTCCGGCTTCAGCCGCGCGGCCCGCTCCACGGTGAGGCCCCAGCGCGCCGCGTACTCCCGCAGCGACGGGAAGAGCGCCTGACCGATGCGCTCTCGTTGGATGCGCAGCATGTACAGGACGTCGACGTCGGCGAGCACGTCGTCGAGGTCGTAGGCAACGCGGACGGGCCAGCCGTCGAGCCGTTCCGGCATCAAGGTGGGCGGGCCGACCAGCGTCAGCTCGCATCCGAGCAGATGGAACGCCTTGACGTTGCTGCGCGCGACCCGCGAGTGCCGAACGTCGCCGACGATCGCGACGCGGCATCCGTCGAGCGACGGACCGCGATGCCGGCGCAGCGTGAACGCGTCGAGCAGGGCTTGCGTCGGGTGCTCGTGCCGGCCGTCGCCCGCGTTGATCACGCTCGCCGAGCTCCACGCCGCGACCCGGTGCGGTGCACCGGCGGCCGAGTGACGAACGACGACCGCGTCGACGCCCATCGCGTCGATCGTCTGCACGGTGTCGAGCAGGCTCTCACCCTTCTTGACCGACGACGTCGCGACCGAGAACGTCATCGTGTCGGCCGACAGCCGCTTGGCGGCCGTCTCGAACGACAGGCGCGTGCGCGTCGAGTCCTCGAAGAACAACGACACGACGGTCTTGCCGCGCAGCGCGGGAACCTTCGGGATCTCGCGTTGGGTCACGGCGACGAACGAGTCGGTGAGGTCGAGCATGGCCTCGATCCCCGCGCGGCCGCCGAGATCGTCGATCGACAGCAGGTGCTTCATTCGGCGACCCCCCAGAGCTCGACGCCGTCGTCGCCGCCGTCGACCTCCGAGAGGCGGACACGCACGTCCTCGCTGATCCGAGTGGGCAGGTTCTTGCCCACGTAATCGGCCCGCACCGGCAGCTCGCGATGGCCGCGGTCGACGAGGACCGCGAGCTGGATCGCCCGCGGGCGGCCCAGCTCCAGCAGCGCGTCGAGGGCCGCCCTCGCGGTCCGACCCGTGAACAGCACGTCGTCGACGAGCACGACGATCTTGCCGGTCACGTCGGGCACCTCGGTCGGGCCGAGCGGAGCCACGGGACGCAGCCCGATGTCGTCGCGGTAGAACGCGACATCGAGCGCGCCGACCGCGGGCTCGACGTCCTCGAACGATCCGATCGCGCGCGCCAGCCGCCGCGACAAGGCGACACCGCGCGTGTACAGGCCGACGAGCACGGTGTCGCGGGCGCCGTGGTTGTGCTCGACGATCTCGTGGGCGATGCGCGTCAGCGCCCGGCGGAGATCGTCGGCATCGAACACCCGGGTGTGCAATACCTCGACGATGTCTGCCGGCGCGATGTCTGCCGGCGCGATGCCTACCTCAGCGGGGCCTGGCTCAGCGATGCCGGCCTGCGCGGTCTCGGCCGGCGCGGTCTCGGATGTCGGCCGTTGCGGCAGTGGCCGTTCGGACACTGACCCTCACACCTCCGTAGGGACCTCACGGGATCCCCTTCACGGTCACAGCGACGTTAGCACCGCCTCGACCGCGCGGCGTTCCTCCGCGGGCGCGCCACCGGCCGAGAACGCCTCGCGGTCGAGAACCTCGCCGACCTCGGCCAGGCGCGGCTCACCGAAGTGGTCTGCCAGCGCGCCCGCGTACTCCCGCGGCGTCTCGGCGGGCGCGCGGGCCCGCCCGGCCCGGCGGCCGGCGCGCTC
>DATMUX010000741.1:0-4866 GCA_035563695.1 Acidimicrobiia bacterium | reverse complement strand
GGTCCCGCGGGCCACAACACCTTCACCGACGTGTGCACCGTGATCCGCGGCGGTGGCGGGCTCGTCGAGTTCGCGCGCAAGTTCCACCTCGTCGCTCCCAGCCTGTTGGATCTGGCCGAGAACGGGTGCGCGCCGAGCGATCTCCCGCCGCCGACGTTCTGGCCGGTGGTCCAGCACTTCACCGTCGCGGAGATTCGTTACGCGCTGGGCATCGACCGGCAGCCGGTCGGCCTCGGCGACGGGATCACGCAGGCGTTCCCGGGCGTCACCGTGCAGTACTGGCACGAGCCGTAGCCGCGCTCGTTACGCCGAGAGGAACCGCTTGGCGAACGCCTCGACCGCGGACCGGCCCTCGGGCGGCCAGCCGCACACCAGATAGCCGATCCCCGCCTTCTCCCACTCCTCGACGTTGCGCGCGATGGTGTCGAGATCGTCTTCGAGCGACAGGGACGAAGCGCGCAGGATGTCGCCGGGATCGCGCCCGGCTTTCTCCGCGAGGACACTGAACCGCTCCGACTTCGGTGTCATCGACTCGGGTGTGCCCCAGGTGTGCCACACGTCGGCGTAGCGCGCCGCGATCGGCATCATGCGCTGCTCGCCCCAGGCCCCGATCCAGATCGGCGGGTGCGGTCGTTGCACCGGGCGCGGCAACAGCGTGGCGTCGTGCACCGAGAAGTGCTCACTCTCGAAGGTGAAGCCGTCGGTGGTCAACAAGCCGCGCAGGATCTGCACGGCCTCCTCGAACGCGTCGATGCGCTGCTTGAGCGGCGGGAACGGGATCCCGAGCTCGGTGTGTTCCTTGTCGAACCACGCCGCGCCGTACGCGAGCTCGAGCCGGCCGTTCGACGCGTGATCGATCGTGATCGCCTGCGCCGCGTAGACGGCGGGGTGGCGGTACGTCATGCCCGTGATCAGCAGCCCCATGCGCACGCGCTCGGTGATCCCCGACCAGGCCGCGAGCGTCGTCGTGCCCTCGAAGCACTCCCCCGGACCCTCGCCGTACATCGGTTGGAAGTGGTCGAAGCCCCATACGCCGTCGAAGCCGAGCTCGTCGGCCAGCCGGGCGCGCGCCGCGACCTCCTTCCACGGCATCCGTTGCTGCGCGACGTCGAGACCGAAACGCACGTCACTCGCCCTTCGTGTCGACGATGAGCACGCTGCACGGTGCGTGGTGCGAGACCTTGTTGGGAACGCTGCCGAGCACGAAGCGCCGCATGCCCGTCATGCCGCGGCTGCCGATCACGAGCAGATCGGCGTGGATCTGCTCGGCGAGGTCGATGAGCGCGTCGGCCGGGTCGCCGGGGACCGCGTGGGTCTCGCACTTCACGTCGGAACGCCCGGCCTGCGCCGCGGCGCGCTCACAGATCTCGGCGCTCTCGTGCTGCATGCCGAGGTTCACGCTCTCGAGGTCGAGCGTCGGCGCGCCGACGGTGGCCGCGTTCGCGACGTGCGCGGCCGTGACCGGGCGGTACGCGTTCACGATGTGCAGCGTCGCGCCGCACACCCGGGCAAGCTCGATGGCATGGTGCAACGCGACACCGGCCGTCTCCGACCCGTCGGTGCCCACCACGATCGTCTGGTACATCGGACTCCTCAGTCGTCGATCAGGAGCCGGCGATCACGAGGTCGACGCGCTCGTCGTAGAACGCCACGAGCCCGGCGATCCGCTCGCTCTCCGGTAGTGGCGTACGGTACGACCAGGCGAGGTTCTCCTCCAAACGCTCCCCGATGCGGACCGACCAGTACTCGGCCCGGCCCTTGTAGGGGCAGTGCGTGACGTGGTCGGCGGGCAGGAGCAGATCCATCCGCACGTCGGACTTGGCGAAGTACCAGCGGGGGCGCAAGCGCGTCTCGAAGAGCACGTACGGGTGCGAAGAATCGGCGAGCACGATCCCGTCGAGCTCGACTCGCGCGGGACGGGACGACGCCAGGATGTCGATGCGGGTATACGGGTCGCGCGCGTGCGTGTACACCTCGTCGTCCTCCTCGAACCACGCGTCCATGGCCTCCCACGCGAAGCGCACGTGGCCGCGCAGCTCCTCGACCGGTGACGCCGTGTACTGCCATGCGGCGTCGACCCGTTCGTCGCCGCCGGCCCGGACGCTGAAATGCCGGGCGTCGCCGCGGCTCGGTGAGTGCGTCACCGTGTCGCTGGGAACGAGCAGATCGCGGCGCACATCGGCGAGGGGGATGTAATAGCACGGGTAGCGGGGGTGCTCCCACACGTAGAGCGGGTGCGTCGTGTCGAAGACCGCGACGCCGCGGACGTACCCGCGGAGCCGCTTCGCGCCCGGCTCGGTGCGCACCCGCTCGCGCCCCGTCGCCGTTCCGGCCGGTTCCACGCACATCGCCAACCGCATGGGTCGACGCGAGATTCCCGCGCGGTCCAAACTGGCGGCCGTGGCCCGACGGGACCCGGTGGTCGAAGTGCGCCGGCTGTGCCTGGCTCTCCCGGAGGTCAGTGAGCGGCTGAGCCACGGCGCGCCCACGTGGTTCGTGCGCGAGAAGAAGACCGTCGCGACCGTGTGGAACGACCATCATGGCGACGGCCGACTCGCGCTCATCTGCGCGGCACCGCCCGGCGTGCAGCACCAGCTGGTCGACGAGGAACCCGACCGCTTCTTCGTGCCTGCGTACGTGGGCCACCGCGGGTGGATCGGCGTGCGTCTCGACCGCAAGGTCGACTGGCGCGAGGTGCACGAGATCCTCCTCGACTCGTATCGCTGCGTCGCGCCGCCGAAGCTGGTGGCGCTGCTCGACACGCCCTGACGCGCGTCAGACGGGCGACACGCGTGACAAGAAGTCGACGAGCGCGGCGCGCAGCTCGGGCTTGACCACCGCCGAGAGATGCGTGCCCGGAACGGTCTGCGCGATAGCCCCCGGGATACGCTCCGCCAGCTCCTGCGGTGATCCGGCGAGCCGGTCGTGGCGGCCGGCGACCACGAGCGTCGGAACGTGGATCGCACCGAGATCGCCGGGTGTTCCCGCGGTCGCCGCGCGCTGCACCGCGGCGAGCGCGCGCAGGTCGTTCCCGCCGTGCTCGGCGAAGCGTCGAAACGCCCGATCGACCGGGCGCGGCGCGCCGCTCCCGTCGCGCACCTCGAGCGCGGCCGCCGTGCGCGCGCGCTGCTCGGGTGACCGGCCGTGCGCGAGGCGGCCGCCCACGCCGCCCAGCACCAGTGACCGGGCGCGCGGCTCGGCGGGAACGAGGCGCGACGCCACGATCGCGCCCATCGAGTAGCCGATCACATCGACGCGACCGATATCCAAGTGGTCGAGTAGGCCCTGCGCGTCGCGCACCATCGCGCCGTTCTCGTACGCCGCGACGTCGTGCGGCTTGCCCGACGCACCGTGACCGCGCGCGTCGTACGCGATGACGCGCCGCCCGGCGGCGGCGAGCGCGTCGACGATGCCCGGCCGCACCCAATTCCCGACGTGATCGCTCGCGAATCCGTGCAGCAGGAGCACGGCGGGGCCGTCACCCGTCACGGTGTACGCGATGGACACGGAGTCGAACGAGGGGAAGCGCTCCACGCGCTCAATTTTGCCAAATGTTGCACCGCAGAAGCCGCAGGGTCACGGCAGGCGTCGCGTACCGTCGCGGAGTGCCGTCAGCACCGGCCCCTGCTCGGCGACGACGCGTCTCGGCGCGCACGCGGCGACACCGCGCGGTCGCAGCCCTGATCGTCCTCGGCGCACTCGCGCTCGCGGTGGGACTCGCGACGAGATCGTCGGGCTCGCCCGCTCGCGTCGCGACGACCGGCGTGACGGCGTCCACCGCGGCCGCCACCACGACGACGATCGATCAGGCGAAGGTGCGGCCCTTCGCCGGCCGGATGGTCATCGCCGACCGCGGCAACAACCGCCTGATCGTCGTCGACGCGGCGAAGCACGTCTCGTGGATCTACCCGTCGGCGGTCATGCCCGCGCCCGCGGGCGGCTTCTACTTCCCCGACGACGCGTTCTGGATCGATCACGGCACGGCGATCCTCACGAACGAGGAAGAGAACAACACGATCATCAAGCTCGCGTATCCATCCGGCGCCGTGCTGTTCACGTACGGGCACCCCAAGGTCGCCGGGTCGGCCGCGGGCTATCTGAATCAGCCCGACGACGCGTTCTTGCTACCCGACGGCAGCTACAGCGTCGCCGACGCGAAGAACTGCCGGGTCCTGTTCATCAGCGCCCAGGGCGAGCCGCTCTCGCAGATCGGCACGACCGGGCGCTGCGTGCACGACCCGCCGCGCGCGCTCGGCTATCCGAACGGTGACACGCCGCTCGCCGACGGCAACTTCCTCATCTCCGAGATCAACGGCTCGTGGATCTCGGAGTACACGAGCGCGGGCGCGCTCGTGTGGACCGTGCAACTCCCGCTCGCCTACCCCTCCGATCCGCAACAGCTCGGGCCGGATCTCTATCTCGTCGCCGATTACGCGCGGCCGGGCGCCATCGTCGAGTTCACGCGCGAGGGCCGGATCGTCTGGATGTACCGGCCGACGAGCGGCCCCGCGATGCTCGACCATCCGAGCCTGGCCGAACGGCTCCCGAACGGTCTCATCGGCGTCAACGACGACTACCGGCACCGGGTGGCGCTGATCGATCCCGCCACGAACGCGATCGTGTGGCAGTACGGCCAGGTCGACGCGCCCGGCACCGGCCCGAACCAGGTGAACATCCCCGACGGCTTCGACCTGCTGCTCCCGGGCGGTCGCATCCCACAGCACCGCTGACCGGGCCGCGGCCCGTACCGCGACATCCCCTCCCTCACACCGCGGCGTCCGTGGTCACCACCACCCCCCGGATCGCCACCGTGCCCGGGTTCAGATGTCGAGGCGGTTGGCGTCGGCGCGCTCGGCCGGGGCCGCC
>DATMUX010000740.1:0-6040 GCA_035563695.1 Acidimicrobiia bacterium | reverse complement strand
GCCGCGAAGCTCCTCCTCGAAGTGATCGAATCGCTCCGACGGCCGATCAACCGCGGAGAAACGAGCCGCGAACTCCGCGAGTAGGCACTCCGATCGCCGGATCCGGCCCGCTGCGGCGAGCGCGAGACACTGAGGGCGATGTCTCGATACCTGCGCCGCGCTACGCAGTGAGCCGGTAGAGCACGAATTGAGGGTGATCGACATCGAGCGTCTCCATCGAGGAGAACCCTGCGCTGGAGGCGTATTGGCGCATCGTGTCTTGTCGTATGACGGTGCCCGTGCCGACGCCGCCGTTCTGCATGCTCACTGCCAGACAGTGCAGTGTGCTGAACGCGTAGAAGAACCGCTCCATCTCGTTCGTCGGCACGGTGAACGACTCTTCCGTGCGCTCGTCGACGATGAGTACAGTGCCGTGCGTCCCCGCGAGGTTTCGCATCGTGCGCAGTATGCCGACCGGGTCCGGCACGTCGTGCAACATCTCGATCGCCATGACGAGGTCGTAGTCGCCGCGAATCTCCGGGTCGGCAGCATCGCGCAGTTCGAAGTGGACGCGATCGGCGACGTTGGCACGGGTCGCGGCGCGGTTCGCGGCCGCGATCGAAGCCTCGTCGAGGTCGTAGCCGTCGACGTGCGCGGTTGGGTAGGCCCGCGCGATCGTGATTGCTGCGAGTCCCTCACCACATCCGATCTCTGCGATGCGGACGGGTTCTCCGGCAGTGAGTTTGCGCTGGATCTCGGTCAGCGCGGGCAGCCAGCTCTGAGTCAAATGGTTGACGAACACCGGACGGGTGAACGCCGCTTGCACATCGTGCAGGTCGAAGTGTCCGAAGGCGACACCTTCACCCTTGCGGAACTCCTCCACCATGATGTCGATCGCCTTTGCGACCCACGGCACCACCGCGGCACACGCTTTCATGCACGCTTCGCTGTCGTCGTCGAGCAACACATGAGCGTGCACGTTCGGCAACTCGAATCGCCGTTCGTCCGGGTGCTTCGTGACGTCATCGACGACAACGACACCCGCTACCGCTTGCTGTTCTAGCCACTCCCGCGCGTAGCGCTCGGCGATCTGTGCTCGTTTCGCGAGCTCGCCCGCGGTCAGAGGGCCGGCACCCGCGAGCGCGTCGTACAGCCCGAGTCGAATGCCCAGTTCCACATTCGCAAGCTCCATCGTCGCGAGGCACGCGCCGAACAAGCCGGCGGAAAATTCCTCGACGCTGCTCTCATCCGCCGCCGTGAGGGCGATCGTCGACATGCTGGGGCCTCCTCGCACGTTGTCCGCCTCCCGGGAGCCCAAGACCAAGGGCGCGGGCGGAACGCCACTGTACCTGGTAGGAACTAGATATTTCTTATAGAATCTTAACGCGTCCACGGTCGGGACGAGTCCGGTCTCGCGGCGGTCGCGGGCGGCGGTCGCACGAGCAACTCGGATCGGGCAGGATGAGGCGCGTGCGAGGCCGCACCATTGCCGCGGCATGCGTGGCCGTCTCTTCGATGCTTGCCGCCGGCGCGGCGACCACTGCCGCCTCGGGCGCGTCAACGCGCGCGGACGCCGTGCGTCATCAGCAAGTCACCACGGCTCCCGTGACGACGGCGACGCACGCGCCGGCCACGACGGTCGCGCCGGCAACGACCGCCCTGCCCGCCACAACTACCCCGCCGGCGACCACGCCCGCGACGACTGCCGCACCGGCGACCGTCGCGCCGACGACACCGACCACCACCACGACGTCGACCACGACGCACCCATCGTCGTCGAGCAGCAGCTCGACACCGTGGGGATGGATTTTCGTCATCGCCGGCGTCGTACTGCTCATCATCGCCGCCGTGCTGCTGATCATGCGCCGGCGAGCGGCGCGCACGGCCCGGCACGGTTGGGAGGCGAACACAACGTCGGCGCTGCGCGACGCCGAGCTGACCCGCGACATGCTCGTGGGTGAGGCGCGTCCCGATCAGCCCGAGGACCCGGCGCGCCAGGAGGCCGTGCGCAGCAACGTCGAGCGGGTCGCAAGTCGCTTCGAACAACTCGCGGCCGGCGCACCCGACGAAACGACGCACCGGAACACGCTCGCGGTCGCGACGTCGCTGCGCGGCTATCTGTTCGCGCTCGAAGCGGAACGGCTCCTGCGCGCCGCGCCCACGCCGCCGACCGCCGAGCAGCTTGCGACCGCCGACAGCGCCCGGCGGGCCCGCGCCACCGATCTCGACGCCGGGCTCGACGCGTTACGGGCGTCGGTCGAGCCGAAGGACACGACAGGTCCGTAGCGCGCACGCGGCGCGCATGACGGGTGCTATTCGGACGGGGTCCAGGCCACCCGGTACATCTGCGTCGGCTCCGGCAGACCTTTGAGCTCGACGTGCCCGCCGTCTTGGAAGCGGAACGGCTTGCCGATGCACAGCTCCTTGACGGCAACCGAGACCGCGATCTCGCCGGGCGCGGCCGCTGCGCACAGCCGGGCCGCGAGCTGCACGGCCGCGCCGAACAGGTCGTCGTTGTCGTCGGTGACCGGCTCACCGGCACTGATGCCGATGCTCACGTGCAGCTGTACCGGCGAGGACTCGTTGCGGGTCTGCAGCGCCCGCTGCACGTCGACCCCGCACGCCACCGACGACGCAACCGAGGTGAATGCCGCCATCACGCCGTCACCCGTATGTTTGACCTCGCGGCCCGCGTGTGCGCTCAGAGACTCGCGGACGATCGAGTCGTGCTCCCGCAACAGCGCCATGTGGCCGTCGTCGCCGAGCTCGTGCGTCTGCGCCACGGACCCGCAGATGTCGGTGAACACGATCGCCCGCATGGCCGGCGCCGTGTACGCCGTGCCGACGGGATGTTGCGGCACCTCCCCGAGAAATGCGTTCAAGGGCGCCATCGGATCGAGCTCCAAGACCGTGCCGGCCAGGAGACCGTGCGAGTCCCGGTGCACGGCCTCGACCGCTTCCCGGGTCGGCCCCTCCGCGAGGCAGAACACCGATCCGTTCGCGGGATCGAACCAATACGTGTGATACCGGACACCGTGCCCGTCCTGGACGGCGACGTCCTGGCGATGCGCTTCCGCCAGGTCTTGGGCCGACACACCGGGAGCGTCGTGGCGATCGAGAAACATGGGCACGAGCCCAGCCTACGCCCCGCCGGAACTGCCCGATGCGACGTACGCGACCGGCCGGCTCCCCGCGATCGAGTAGCGCCAGAACCGGCGCGACTCGCCGACGGGAAAGTCGCCGCTCGCCTTGTGCTGTACCGACGCGTTGTCCCACATCACGACGTCGTGCGGCTGCCATTCGTGCGCGTAGCGCGGCGCGCGCTGCTCGGCGTGATTCTGCAACATCTGCAACAGCGCGCGCCCTTCGGCCTCGGGCATGCCGTCGACGTGCGTCGCCCGGTCGAGATCGAAGTACAGCGCCGGTCGACCGGTGACGGGATGCGCGCGCACGATCGGATGCGAGACGTCGACGAGTGCCTCGTACGGCCCCTCGGACGCGCGCCGCGGCGGAAACACACCGTGGTTGTTGTACGCGTGCACTGCGTACGCGCCGACGAGCCGCTCCCGTGTCGCCGGATCGAGCAGGTCGTACGCCGAGCGCATGTTGAGGAAGACCGTCGCGCCGCCCCGCGCCGGGAGCTCACGCGCGTGCAATACCGTCACTCCGGCCGGTTCCGCCGTGAACGTATCGTCGGTGTGGAACGTCTCGAACAGCCCCGGCCGGCGAGGGTCGAGCCCGCCGAAGTTCAGGTCACCGAGTTCGGCGCGCAGCTGGTCGGTGAGCACGAAGCCCGCGTCGACGATCTGGAGACCCTCGCCGTAGCGCATCAGTGTTCCGTCGCGGGCCGGCGCGACGAGGTCCTTGAGTGGGCCGATCGTGGTCGCGACCGCGAGTGCCTCGTCCTCACCGAGAGGCGCGTCGAAACGGATGCACACGACGGCGTGCGTCCAGAGCGCCTCGCGCAGCTGGTCCCGGACCGCCGCGTTCGCGACGGCGGCCGGGCGCAGGCCGACGACCTCGACCGGTCCGAAGCCGTCACGGATGGGGCGAAACGAGACATCGCCGTTCGCGCTCACGCACCCGAACCTATCCGCATCCGTCGAACAGCCACAGGCGCAACGGCGCCGGCGGTGTGACTTCGGTCTCGTTGGCCGGCGTTCATCAAGGGTCCATTTCGCGCTTGCCGTAACGATTGATATGGCACTCGCTCCGGTCCACGCGCAATCCGAACAGTCCCGCGGAGGGCTGCACGTCCTCTTCGCCGACGACGACCCCGGCATGCGGGCGATCGTGATGATCAACCTCGAGGCCGAGGGCTTCGAGGTCACGGTCGTCGAGGACGGCGACCGCGCCCTGCAGGAGGTCGAGCGGCTCCGCCCGGACCTCATCGTGCTCGACGTCATGATGCCCGGCCAGGACGGATTCACGGTGCTGCAGGCGCTGAAAGCGCGCCCCGAGACCGCGACCATCCCCGTGGTGCTCCTCACCGCCAAGGCCACCGACGCCGACATCTGGGAAGGGTGGCGCTCGGGCGCGGACTACTACATGACCAAGCCGTTCAAGCCCGAGGAGCTCGCGCACTTCGCGCACCACATTCTCGGTACCGGAGAGATGTGGTGAGCTCCCGGCACCGGTGGGCTCTGCGCCCGGCGCGCACGGCGGTCGCCGTCGCGCTCGTATTCGGCGCGGCTACCGCGACCGGCACGGCCCCGGCGCACGCGTGGAACACCTCCTCGCAGCCGGTCATCGTCGAGGCATCGAGCACGCGCGCGGCCGCCGACGCGGTCGGCGCCGCCGGTGGCACCGTCGACGCGTCGCTGCCGATCGTCTCGGGTGTCGCGGCGCACGTCACTGCCGACGCGCTCGCGGCGCTCGAGGCGAACCCGGCGTTGCGGGTCACGCCCGACGTCACGCTCCACCCGACCGGCGGCTCCTTCGACGCGGCCGCGGTCGACGCGCAGGTCGCGGCCGTCGACCCGGGACCGGACTGGTCGCCCGACGCGGGACGCGGCGTCGGCGTGGCGCTGGTCGACACCGGCGTCGCCGACACGCCCGATCTCCGCGGCAGCCGACTGGTTCGCTCCCCCGACTTCTCGGGCGAGGGCGACGGCATCGATCATTACGGTCACGGCACGTTCATGGCCGGCCTCATCGCCGGCGATGGCAGCGCGAGCGCGGGAAGCCCGGTGCGCCATTTCGGCATCGCCCCCGGAGCAACCCTCGTGTCGGTGAAGGTCGCGCGCGCCGACGGCTCGTCGTCACTGTCGCGCGTGCTCGAAGGCATCGGCTGGGTCGTGACCCATCGCGACGCGTACAACATCGGCGTCCTGAACCTGTCGTTCGGGGTCGACGCTCCCGTCCCCTACTTCCTCAACCCGCTGTCGGCCGCGTCGGAAGCGGCGTGGGCGTCGGGGATCACCGTGGTCGCGTCAGCCGGTAACCGGGGCGCGCTCGGCGTCACGTCGCCCGGCGACGACCCGTACGTCATCACCGTGGGCGCGTCGGACACCGCGGGGACTGCGAGCACCGCCGACGACACGGTGCCCGCATGGTCGGGCCGCGACCGCTTCTTCGGCTACAGCAAGCCCGACGTCGTCGCACCGGGCGTATCGGTGATCTCGCTGCGCGCACCCGGGTCGACCATCGACGTGCAGCACCCCGAGGGTCGCGTCGACGCGACCTACTTCCGCGGCACGGGAACCTCGATGAGCACGGCGATCGTGTCGGGCGCCGCCGCGGTGCTGCTCTCCCACCACGGCAACGCGACTCCCGACGACGTCAAGGGTGCGCTGACCGACACGGCGACCACCATCAAGGGCGGAGCACGCGAGATCGATCTCGCTCGGGCCGTCGCCGCGACCGCACGCCCGGGTTGGTGGCAGCACTATCTCGTTGCGTTCGACGGGCTGGATCGCGGCTGGCTGTTCGGAATGCCGTGGACCGCGACCCGTTGGACCCTGGACAGCTGGGCGGCGACGCGCTGGACCGCCACCCGGTGGACGGCGACCCGCTGGACGGCGACGCGCTGGACCGCGTTCGATTGGGATGCATCCCGCTG
>DATMUX010000739.1:0-2228 GCA_035563695.1 Acidimicrobiia bacterium | reverse complement strand
GGACGACCCGACATCGAGTGTGAACTGGAAACGCGTCCAAACCGGGATCTTGTGGCTTCTCGACACGAACCACGACGGTAAGGCCGACTACGTCGTCGCCGCGTCAGGTTTCGGAACCGCGGTGTTCCGGAACGGGTCCATGAACGTGCTGTGCGTCCCGTATGCGGTAGCCGACGAACCGTTGGCGTTGTATCGAGTCATCGTGCCCACCTCGTGCGTCGGCAATCCGACAACACTGAGCGTGATGGCAGAAGACAGCTACGCGACCGCGTCGACCGACACGGTCGACAAAACGAAATCACTCGACGACACCGGCTGGATCGGTCCGATCGCACCAACCTCCAACACGGTGCGCCCGGACGGATATTGGATGGTCGACGGCAGCGGTGCCGTCTATCCATTCGGCACGGTCCCGGACCAGGGCTTCGCTGGTTGGTCGCCGGCGGTGAAGATCGAAGCGACCCCCAGCGCGCGGGGTTACTGGGTGCTGGACGCGACCGGCGCCGTGTACGCCTACGGTGACGCCCACTACCGGGGCGGCGCGTCCGGCCTCGGAGCGGGTGAATACGCCACGAGCATGTCGCGTACCACAACGGGCAACGGGTATTGGATCTTCACGAACAAAGGCCGCGCGCTGCGATTCGGTAACGCCGCTTCCTATGGCGACATGTCACATGTTGTGTTGAACAAGCCCGTCATCAACTCCGTGTCGACCGCGACCGGACACGGTTACTACATGGTGGCCGCCGACGGCGGGGTCTTCGCGTTCGGTGACGCCCACTTCCACGGTTCCATGGGCGGCACCCGCCTCAACAAGCCCGTCGTGGCGCTCGTCCCCACTGCCGATAACCGCGGCTATTGGCTCGTCGCCTCCGACGGTGGCGTCTTCGCGTTCGGTACGGCCAGGTTCCGCGGCTCGATGGGCGGCACACGCCTGAACAAACCGATCGTGGGGATGGTCCGCTTCGGCAACGGGTATCTCATGGTCGGATCCGACGGAGGCATCTTCAACTTCAGCACCAAGCCCTTCTACGGATCGCTCGGCAGCACACCCCCCAAAGTCCCCGTCGTCGCCGTCACATCCTCGACATGAGGCGTACGATCATCGGACTCCTGGCCCTCGTAGTGTTCGTTGGCTGCGGTGGCGGTGCGTCCTATAAGCCAGTACAGGGCGCCACGAACCACGGCTACACCACGTTCACGTCGAAGCCGTACCATTTCAGTCTCGAGATCCCTGCGAATTGGTCGAGTGTCGACGCGTCGACGCTCGGTGACGCCCAGGCGATGCGGGATGCGATCGCGCAGAACCCCGGCATGAAGAAGCTGTTCGGGTCTGATCCGGCCAAGGCCATCGCTTCCGGTACCAAGTTCCTGGCCGGCGACCTGAACGCCACGATCAACATCGTCGTGAACGGCGCTCCGGGAACGTCCGACAGCGATGTGACGCAGCTCCCTGACGTGATGCGACAGCAGTACGCCACGCTCGGCGGGACCGTGGGAACGCCCAGGTACGTGACCATTGCGGGGCACAAGGCGCTGTCGGTGCCCGTCGACCTCACGCTGTCGGGCCTCACCAAGCACATGGTCCAGGACGTGCTGTTCGCCAACGGGTACTCGTACGTGCTGACGCTCAGCGGCACGAGCCCGCAGTTTGCGCACATCGTCTCCACGTTCACGGTCTCATGAAAGCTCACCCCGAACGCTCATGAATGCGTCGCATCGGTGAGCGACGAGATCACACGCACATCGACGCCGCAAAAACGGACTGGCCTCGAGCTTCGCCGGCTCCACACCGGGGAGTGCCGTCGGTTACCGGATCACACCCGCCCTGGCGAGAACGCTCGAGACGGGGCAGGATTCGCCACGCTTCGATCGGGTGGTGGCAGGATGACGCTTCGAACGACTTGGCTCGATGATGATGCGGACCGTCGGGAGGCAGTCGGTGTCGCGGCGCGCGCGATGCGCGACAACCCCATGTCGCTCGCGTTGTCCGACGATCCGCTGGTCCGCCTCGACATCCTGTGCGGCATGTTCACCGACACGCTCACCAAGGGGACGGTCGCTGGTGCGCGAACGCGCGAGTGCGTGCTCGGTGTTGCCGCAGTTGGCGGCCCAGGTCGGTGCGTCCGCTACATGCTGCCCGCAGAACAACGCGTTCGCTCCGATCCCGATCCAGATGCGTCGCCCCTCGATCGGCTCGTGCGGGTGGCCTCGGTCATGGCCGACCA